>JAVHOA010000071.1:0-22232 GCA_036169815.1 Sulfurimonadaceae bacterium | reverse complement strand
AAATGGCTTCCATGGAAGCATAGATATCAACCATTTGAGTGCAAGTGGAGTCGATTTTGGCGATTTTGACCTGCTCATAGATACAACGATGCAAGATATTTCACCTTTTATTATAAAGGGCGCAAAGCAAAATTTAGATTTAAAAGAGAGTAAAAATTTTTCGTCTTTGAAGCAGTTGCCAAACTATATTGGTTTTGATAATCTGCTCGATTACTATACAAACTATTTGATAGAGGATTTAAAACAATGAATATAAATGATTTTAATGAATTGAGAAGTGAACTAGAAGCACTTCAAGAAAGCGTGATGCAGGGAAGCTGTGATACTGGTGAGTGCGATGATAGAGAGGATTATCCTGATTATCTCGTTGCGATGTATAAAGAGGTGATGCCACCAAATAAGAGTGGAATCTACTTTTCAAGATGGGACTTAAAAGCGATGGCAGCTGAGATAGATGAGCATTTTGCCCTCGATGTCAGAGAGAGAATGTTTCAAAAATTTATGCGCTGGGTTGCAACACCTGATGATATGAAACTTGTGATGGATCAGTTTGTGAAAAACATCGATATGAAGTGTGCACTTTATCGTGAGTACGTAGAGCGATTTCCAGCTACAAAACCTATTTTTGATGTAAAAATCCACAAAGCAGAAAATACAAAAAAATATCTTGACAAGGTTTTTGTCGAATTTTTTACATAGAGAGGGGCTAAAATTATGACACTCATAGATGCAGCACTATTTGGAGCCGTTGAGGGCTTGACGGAATATTTGCCAGTTTCATCAACTGGGCATTTAATTATGCTTTCCAAACTCCTTGGAATCGAGCAAACAGAATCCCAAAAAGCATTTGAAGTTATTATCCAGTTTGGATCTGTTTTGGCAGTCTTTGGGGTCTATTTTAAAACACTGATGGGGAATCGAGATCTTTTTTTCAAGTTAATGATTGCGTTTTTACCGACAGGCATTTTGGGTTTTTTGCTCTATAAACACATTAAAGATCTTTTTGTCCCCACGACAACCGCCTATATGCTGATCGCAGGGGGAATTGTGTTTATATTATTAGAAAAATTCTATAAACCAAAAGAGCATCATACCACCGAGATTAAAGATATTACAATCAAGCAGGCACTTTTAATAGGCTTTGCTCAGTCATGCGCAATGGTTCCAGGGACAAGTCGATCGGGAGCTACTATTATCGGTGGTTTACTTGCAGGGTTGAACAGAAAATTAGCCGTTGAATTTTCATTTTTGCTTGCTCTGCCTACCATGTTTGTGGCGACAAGTTATGATATATTTAAACACCACAATGAGATGGTTATTGATGATGTAAGTGCTCTTGTTGTAGGATTTAGCGTCGCTTTTTTGGTTGCATTTTTGGCAGTGAAAACATTTTTAAAATTTATCTCAAAAGTAAGTTTTGTTCCGTTTGGAATCTATCGTATCGTCATTGGAATACTCTTTTTATACTATCTTGCATAAGGAAATCTCTCTTATAAAAAGAGATTTTCACCCCAAATAGCGCTCTCTTTTATGAGGCTTTAGCTTTGAAATATCGACGATAATAAATCCATCCACACAGTTTTCAAAATCTTTATCTAAACCAAAATCTGTAAATATTACGCCGCCATCTTCGCAAAGATCGCTGTATTGTTTATACAGTGTAGGGATACAAAGTCCTTGCATCTGAAGTGTGTCGCGCAAAATCAAAAGATCCTTTTTAAAGTCATTTCCATCTAAGAGCGTCGAATAAAGTGCTTCATGGTGCCAAGAGAGGATAAAGGGCTCTTTATGCCTTACATGTAAGCATTCTGAACCAAAATAGTTTTTATAAAAATAGATAAGAAGCGCCATTGCTTCGTAATTGTAAGATTTTGAGATGCTCACAGGCCCAAACATATAGCGGATATCGGGATTTTTTTTGAGATACGCACCGATTCCCTGCCAGAGATAATCAAGTGCTCGTGAATTTTGGTATTTTGGCTGGATAAAACTGCGTCCTAGCTCAAGTCCCTCTTGCATAAAAGGCTCAAAACTCTCCTGATAATCAAAAAGTGTGGAGGTGTAAAGTCCCTCTTGGCCATAAGTGGCGAGTACCTCTTTTGCTTTTGCAACTCGGTACGAGCCAACAATCTCGCTATAAGCATCATCCCAAAGGACGATGTGATCATAGATGAGATCATAGGTGTCAATATCTCTTTTTTTGCCACTTCCCTCTTTGACATGGCGAAAAGAGATCTCACGCAAACGCCCAATCTCTTTTAAAACAGAACTCTCCTCTTGTGAGTTATAAAGAAATATTTTTTTGCCATCTTTGGTTTCGCCCAAAGGCAATGATTTTAAAAGTTCGCCTTTGAGCTCTTGATGGTTCTCCGCGAGTGCAATCTCGTTTTGTGTTTTAAAGAGACACGCTTTATTGTTTGCCAGTCGCTCAAGATGTTTTTTGAAGAGTTTCACGCTCTCTTTTATTCCTAGAGAAGGAATATTGTAGTTTTCATAGGGAATCTGTTTGCCTATTTTAAACTCGATATTTTTGCCATAAAACTTAAACATCTCATTTGGCAGTGTAAGGGCTGCGAGGGACTTGTTGAAGCTTGAGAGGGTGTAGAAAAAACTGCTATTTTTCGCACCGATGTGGATGGGTAAAATAGGCGCTTGCATTCTTGAGGCGATACGTAAAAATCCGCTTTGCCATTTAGTATCTTTGATACCATTGACGCGTGCGCGGCTGACTTCACCTGATGGAAAAAGGATTAAAAGCTGCTCTTTTTTGAGTGCGCCATAGATGCGTTCTAAGGAACTTTTATCCATTTTCCCGCGGATATTATCAACGGGGATAATGAGTGGACGTAGGTTTTCAACCGATGCCAAATAGGAGGTGGCAACAATTTGTATATCTTTGCGAATATCTTTTAAAACATATAAAAGTGCCAAAGCATCAAGTGCGCCTAAAGGATGGTTGGCAATAACGACACATCTTCCATAGCTTGGCACACGCTGGAGCTGGTTTTTATGCAGAGTAATATCCACTTCAAAATAATCAAGTACCGCTTCTACAAAGCCAAAAGCATCTTTACACTGGTGTTTTTGTAAAAAAGCATTCACCTCATTTTCATGAAAGAGTTTGCGAAGTAGGGCAGTTGTGAGATTTTTGAAAACATTGGGAAGTTTGTTAAACCCTTCATAATTGTGCTCTAAGTAGTTTTGTACGCAGAGTTGCATTTTTGACCTCATTTGAGAGTAATTTATGCAATCTTAATTAAGAACTGTATCAGCTTGGTTACATCAGTTTTTTTAATAGCTCTCTTTTTATTTTAGCGAAGTTTTGTTCGGAGTTTTTGTACGCAACTCCCTCAAGCGCTTCAATGGATTCTTTGACTAAAGCGGGCGGATAGTTTTGCATCAAAACAAGTATGAGTTCTTTGGCGGTTGCAGTTTCTTTGATATCTGTGAACTTGCTCTTTTTTTGACGTTTAAAGCTCCATTTCGGTGAGAATTTTGCGCTGATAAATCCTGCTAAAAACAGAACTATGCCTATAAAAAACTCTTTGAAATCACTGAGTTGTAAGGTACTGTTTTGTGGAAACTCTTTTGTATCTAAAAGCGTTGCAGGATCGATAGTGTTTACTTTGACCTTGTAACTTGGAGTTTTGAGTGTGTAGTATTTTTTATTTTTTGGTGAATAGGCTGTGAGTTGTATTGCAGGAATTGCAAAACCGTTTTTACTGGAGAGGGCATACATGTACTCTTTTTTAAGCATAATTCCCTCTGGTGTAGCCTTTAAAATTTTATTGTTTGTTTGAAAAAAGGCGGTAACATTGTTTATTTTTCCTAGAGCTTGTAGGCTCTCTTCATGGTAACCGACACCACCGAGGGTATAGTTGATCTTTGCGGCACCATATTGGTTTATCTCATTTTTTAGCAGTTTTGAGTCCAATGTGAAATCGCCTACAAGATCAACATGCTCTTTAAGAGGGCTTACATGTAAGCGAAGTGATTGATTTTCCAGTTTCTTTAGAGTCATTTTTGTGCGTATGATTCCATCATTATGCCCTGTATAAAAATCTGTCAAAGGTCCGCTTGTCTCGATTTGGACTGAGAAATCAAAATTTACACTCAAGTCACCACTTTTGAGGGGAAAAAGAAGATATTGAAAAGTAGTTGTTCTGTGGAGTGGAGAATCTTTATTGCTTTGAATACTTAAAAGAGCAGTTTTATAGTTTTCACTTTTTTGAGGCTCAAAAATGAAGCGCATATTTGTTGCATGATCTTTTTGTTTGACAATAAAAGTGATGACGACCGCTTCTTTGACGACCGGCTCTTTTTTGCTAGCATGGAGTGTGTAATCTGCTAGGTGTGAATCCGCAAAAAGTAGGAGTGGCAACAAAAAGAAGAGCATGATTTTACCAAGGTGATTTTTCATTTGTGTATCCTTTATTGATGGTTTCATACGAGCGGTATCCCATTTGGTACTGCTTTTTTTGAGGCGATTTTTGCGTATTTTTATCACTTTCTTGTTGCTCATTTTTCTTAGCATCTCCAGCCCCTTGCGTACTTTCTCCTGCTTGCTGGTTGGAGCCACTTTTTCCTTTGCCCTCTTTTTTTTCATCATTTTGAGTGGCTGTTTTTTTAGAGCTGTTTTGCTTACTTTGCGCAGATTTTGGTGGAAGCATATCAGAGATATTGGCACCAGTTTTAGGAGAAAGTTCATGTAAAAGATTCAGATTATAAAGGGCATCTGCATCCTCTCCAAGAGCGAGCGCTTGTTCGTAGTACACTTCGGCTCTGTCATAAAGTGCGAGATGAATAGCACATCCTGCCATCGCATAGAAAATCTTTTGCTTTGTCGTTTTGGAGCTAGTTTGAATGGTGCTAAACACTTCTAGAGCTCTTTTATAGTGTCCTGCTTTGTAGTAAGAAGTTGCAATATTAAAGCTACTTGGCACGCTTGGAGTCGCTTTTTCAAACTCATGGGCTGCGTCAAGATATGCTTTGTGCTGATAAGCATTTTGCGCTTTTGTAAAGTGGTAAAAGTCGATGAAACTTGCATGTGAAGGGTTAGGTAAAAATAGGAATAGAGCCAAAAAGGAAAGCTGGTGCAGTTTTGTGATGGCTGCTAAAAAGAGTATAAGTGCAAGAAGGAGGGGAAAATAGAAGAGCTCCGAAAAGCTTTGTACCTGTATTGTGGCACTCTCATTTTTCTTCTTGTTCCCTGCCATGTCATGGGAGAGTTTTGCAAGGGTAGAGGCATCAAGCTCATAATAGTTGCCGCCGCCTTGAAGGGCAAGATCTTTGAGGAGGGGATTGATACGTGAGATAACAAGGGCGTTGTATTGGTCTTTGAGAACGACACCATCTTTTTTTAAAGTTGTTCCATCTTTTGATGCTGTTGCGATGATGGTTGGAATAATGGCATAACTTGTGCAGAGTTTCAAAAGAGCGTCAAGATCATTTTCATCCCCTCCATCACTGAAGATAATAAGATTTTTTCTTTGCGCTTGTGTTTTTGCAACGGTTTGAAAAAGCTGTTGCAGCTCTGTACTTTTTGTCAAAATAAAGTTTGGATTGAGCGCATCGAGTGCCATCATACTGATGGCGCCATCCGTTGTGGGAGGCGAGATTAAAAGGGTGTTGGAAGTAAAAGCAAAAAGGGTAAATCGATCTTTTGGCTGGGTTCGTATAAGCTCTTTGATAAGCGCTTTGGCCGCTTCATAGCGTGATGGCTTGATATCATTAGCTTGCATAGAATAAGAAGCGTCAAGTGCGATGATATACTCTTGTGAATCAAACTTTTCATCTTCAAGGGCGTTTGGCATCACAGGGCGAGAAAACGCGAGGAGTAGAAATGCAAGCGTGAGATAAAGGAGTTTTGTCTGCCTACTTGCATGTAAAGAATCTTTTTTATAGAAAAAGAAAAGCGGAATAAAGAGCGCTAAAACCCAAGGAACTAACAGTGTCATGCAACTCTTCTTTTACGAAGCATCACAAGCAATAAGGCCGTTGCACCAAGCAACGGAATAAATGCAAGGAGTTGTTTGTTGAGATAGTTTTGTGAGCGAATCGGACTTGGTTCAAGCGAGTCTATTTCGTCATACACATCTTTGAGTGCGGCAGCATCGCTTGCTTCAAACATCTTTGCATTTGAATTTTTTGCGATTTGTTTTAAAAGGGAAGCATCATAATCACCCTTTTTTCCAATGCCGATAGTGTAGATTTTAATCCCATTATGCACGGCATCTGTGAGTGCATCTTTTGGTGAAACGGTACCGCTGTTATGGAAGCCATCAGTCAGTAGAATGATCACTTTTTCTTTGGCTTGTCCCATGCTGAGTAGTTTAGTAGCATTGGCTATACCCTCGCCAATGGCCGTATTTTCTCCAGCAACTCCCACATCTAAAAAGTCTAAAAGATAGGACACCGCGTTCATATCGTAACTCAAAGGCACGCTAGAGTACGCAAAAGAGCCAAAAACAGTAACACCCACATTGTCATCATAGCGCTCTTTGATAAACTCCAAAAGAAGCTCTTTTACAATATCAAATTTGTTTTTTTGCTTTATTTCTTTGTCATAACCACTCTCGCCCATCGAACCGCTGGAGTCAAGTACCAAAACAAGATCGCGACCTTTTCGTTGTTGGTTTGTTTTGGAATCATAGCTTATGGGCGAAGCAAGCGCTGTGACTAAAAGGGTAAAAATGAGTGAAGCGAGGAGTCGATCTTTGTTAAACCAACTTGTTTTGAGTGAAAAGAGTGCTAGGTGTGGAAAAATAACTTGCTGTATGTTAGCTGGACATCTGTAGATACAGATGATAAGCAAAAGCAGTAAAAATAGATACGGATATTCAAACTCAAAATGGGAAAACATAGTTTATCTTGAAGCATACAATAGTTTGAGATAGAGTGTCAAATAGCTATTATAACCCACTTCACTAAACTTTAAATCGCCGTTTTTGTTGTAGATAAAAGTGGTTGGAAAAGCGCTTACATGGAAGGTTTTTGCCAGTGTTGCATTCGTATCGTTTATTACTTGAAAGCTGAGATTTTTTTCTTCTAAAAAGTTTTTCACTTCTTCGTCATCTCCAGAATTTACGGCGATTGTAATGACTTCAAACTCTTTGGAGAGTGCATCGATGGTGCTGTTTTCTGCCTTACATGTAGGGCACCAAGTCGCCCAAAAATGTACAAGGAGTGGCTTTTTTGGGTTGTTTTGTAAAAAGTGAAACGCTTTGCCATCAAGCATCGTTGCCTGCAATGCTGGGAGTTTTTCATGAGATAAATCTTGGGCTTTGTAGTAGCTTATGATATTGCTAAAAACAAGCAGCAAAAGAGCAAAAAGAGCGAGCTCTTTGAGCAGTTTTAAAAAGCCTATTTTTTTTAATTTTTCAAACATATCAATCCACTAAAACATGCCCGACAAATTTGCTCATATTGTCGAGTATTTCGCCTCCACAGCGAAAACCAAGTCCACACGCTTCATACGCAAAAAAGACGCCCGCTTGGTATTTGTTTCCTTGCGCATCTTGAGGAAATTCTACATACTCTTGATAGATTTTTTTATAGTTGCTATAAGGGCCATCGTTAGCTTGAAGCACTTCACCGCTGGTACTGAGTATTTTTGTATTTGCGCCCTCGCGTCCAAAAACAGTTTTTTCTACTTGCCTTACATGTAAGGGCTCGTACGAGGTTTTAAGTAAATATGGAGAGTCTGGGAAAAGATCACAGAGTATCTTCATAATTCCTTTAGACTGAAAAATCAGTGTGTAGGCAGGATTTAAAAGAATCGCTTTTTGGTTTTGCATAATATGAGTCAAAATGGTCGCAAGTTCTGGCTCATCGTGAGCAATATCTTCAAAAGGATAGAGTTTAAACCAGTATTCATAAGGATTTCCAGAAGCATCACTTATCTCATCATCATTAAACTGCACATTTTGAATATACTCAAAATAGGTGTTAAATCCAGCATCCGTGGCGATTTGTTGCAAGAGACGTGTGGTCACTTCCTCTTCCACATTTCCCTCTACACATGAAAAAAGGATTTTCCAGCCATCATAGCGTTCATCAAAATTTTCAGGATCATCAAAAAGAGTGATTAGACGGCGAAAATTATCACGAATGGCATCATACACATTGTTAAACTGTTCCTCTTCATCCATCTTGTTGAACTTTAAAAGTGCCCATTGCAGGAGCGCTGTTTCAAAAAGTGAAGTTGGAGTGTCGGCATTGAACTCTATGAGTTTGATAGGCTTGCCATCAATTCCCCCAGCGAGGTCAAATCTACCATACACATGCCAATGCACATCATTTTCCCAGCTTTTTTTGATCATATCAATAAGATTAAAAGGGATACCCAGCTCAAAAAAAAGATTATTGTCTATGACATGTTGCGCTGCTGTTGCGTACATATCATAGAGTTCATTGACTGCTTCGTAGTAGTTCTCGGCTTCTTGGTGTGAAACAACTATAAGTTTGTCACTTACATATTTAGAGCCGTCATTGTCTGTATGCCACGTAAAACCAATTGCTTCAAGTGCTTTATCATCAATAGCGCGTATATTTTTTAATTTCACCATTTTCAACCCCCAAAAGAGCTGCTAGAAGATGTTCTAGAAGACCCGCTGCTTCCTCCAAAGAAACTTTTACTTGAGGAACTTTTTGACGCACTTGAACTTCCACCCGATGCAGAACGTGCGTAAGCAGAGCGGTTTACGCTGTTTGCTTTGTTTGCAAAGTTGGGTTTATTCATCAGCGCATTGCCGATCATATTGCCCAGCAAACTCCCAGCGGCAACTGCAAGGATGGTGCCTGCAAGTCCCATTCCCTCGCCACCACCTTCACCCTCTTTGTTGAGTTCCGAACCACCTTTTTGGTATTTGTCATACTCTTGTGCAGCGAGTTTTTTCATCTCCTCTTCGCTCATAACACGTTCACTTACGGTACCATTGGCATCTTTTGTGCGGATGATGGCACGGCTTGGCCCCTCTGTTGGCATCTCTTCGACAACGACATATTTTCCATTCGTGAGTTGCTCGATAACGAGAAATTTATTTTGCTCTTTTTTCTCCTCTTCTTGGGAGCTACATCCAACCAGAACGCTCATCAATACAATTCCAGCACTTCCAAGTGCAACACCGCTTGAGAGACTTGCAATATGTTTCATATTTATTTTCCTTTTTATTAAAATTCTATCATCTTATTTTTTTAATATTTGTCAAACTTAATTTATAAAGTGTTGAAGGTTTTTTCTCTTCAAATCCTCTAGAATCTTCAATAATTATATCGCTTTTTCTTAGGCAATACTCTCGTTCGAACCCACATCCACTCTGATTTGCAGAGGTAGAATAGAGCCAAGGATAGTTTTGTAACATCAAAAGATGGGGAGTGTTTCGCACAACTCTTGCAGCTCTGTTTTTGATGATAAAAGTTGTTTGGATGGATCTTCTGACAAAGTTTTTATATTTTTGCGGGACTCTGTTTGCGTTGGTCTTAAAGTTTAAAAATGAGGGGTACACTTTTAAAAACTGCTTGCTAAAAGGCCGAGATTTCAGCGCTTGGAGGCGCTTAGCATCAGCCGATAAAAAACCGACTGTTGTATCTGTCTGCGCTAAGAAAATAGACATTTTACGCTAAAAAATCCTGAAGAGATTGAGGCTCATTCCAAGATTCATCTTGCATCTCACCAAGCGCTTCAATCATAGCGCGTGTTGCACTGAGTGTTGTGAAGTATGGGATATTGCGACGCAAAACTTCTTGACGAATGACAATGGCATCTTTTTTAGATGTGTTATTATCTGAAGTGTTGATTGCGAGTTGAATCTCTCCATTTTTCATACTGTCTTCTATATTTGGACGACCCTCTGAAATTTTGAGAACACTCTTACATGTAAGCCCCGCTTCATTGATAATTTTTGCAGTTCCACCAGTTGCAACAAGGGTAAATCCATGATCTAAAAGCCCTTTTGCAATCTCAGGCGCATGTTTTTTATCCATATCGATAAAAGATAAAAACGCTGTGCCTGAAGTTGGGATATTGTTTCCAGCGCCAAGTTGTGCTTTTGCAAAACTGATACCAAAATTTTTACTAATACCCATTACTTCGCCCGTTGATTTCATCTCAGGAGAGAGCACCAAATCGGCACCGTAGAGTTTATTAAATGGAAAAACTGCTTCTTTAACGGCAACATGATTTTTAAGTCGAGGCTGCAAGATGCCGTCCTCTTCCATAACAACATCATATTTGTCATAATACTCTAAAGAACTTCTCAACGTTTTGCCCAACATCACACGAGTTGCGACTTTTGCCAAAGGGATACCTGTTGCTTTAGAAACGAATGGAACCGTGCGAGATGCACGAGGATTGACCTCTATAAGATAGATTTCACCCTCATAAATTGCATACTGCACATTCATTAAGCCACATACACCAAGTCCTAGTGCAATCGTTTTGGTTTGCTCTTGGACCTGTTTGATAAGTGCAGCGCTTAGGTTCATAGGAGGCAGCGAACATGCGCTATCGCCTGAGTGGATACCCGCTTCTTCGATGTGTTGCATCACTGAGCCGATATACACATCTTTTTGATCGCAGATGGCATCGACATCAAGTTCAATCGCTTGATCTAAAAATTTATCGACTAAAACTGGGGCATCGTTGCTCACTAAAACCGCTAAATCCATATATTTTTTCAACTCTTCTTTGTTGTAAACAATACGCATTCCACGTCCGCCAAGAACATAAGAAGGGCGCACGAGTACAGGATATCCAAGTTTTTCGGCGATAACATAAGACTCCTCTTTAGTGCGTGCGAGACCATTTTCAGGCTGTTTGAGACCATTTTTTATAACAAAATCTGAGAATTTTTCTCTATCTTCAGCCAAGTCGATAACCGCTGCTGTTGTTCCTGAGATATTTGCTCCGATTTTTGTGAGTGCATTTGCAAGTTTTAGCGGAGTTTGACCACCAAAATGTACGATGATACCATCTGGTTTTTCATTGTCAATTACTTCTCGTACATGTTCAAAATCGATTGGTTCAAAGTAAAGTACATCGGAAGTATCATAATCTGTTGAAACTGTTTCAGGGTTGCAGTTGTACATAATCGTTTCGATATCCATCTCTTTGAGCGCAAATGCCGCGTGCACACAACAGTAATCAAATTCAATCCCTTGACCAATTCTATTTGGTCCGCCACCGATAATCATTACTTTTTTTCTATCACTTTGGCGTGGTTTGAGATTTGGAATTTTTGTGATATTAGTCGTTGAATACAAGTAAGGAGTAAGCGCCATAAACTCAGCGGCACAGGTATCAACTTCGTTGTATTCCAGATGGATTCCAAGCGCTTTTCTAGCAGTATAAATATCGTTTTCGCTTATGCCCAAAGGGTTCTTTACATGTAAGGCAGAGTTTTTGCTTAGAAGCTGTGCAAGTTTCATATCTGAGAAACCATCAGATTTGAGTTTTCTTAAAGCTTTTTCATCTTTTAAAATCTCCATCGTGACCGTTTTTTCAGCTTTGATAATCTCTTCTATTTGGCATAAAAACCATGGGTCTATTTTACAAGCATTAAAAAGATTTTCAACACTGAGTCCACGTCTAAATCCTTCTGCGACATATAAGATACGTTCAGCATTGGGACGGCGAATCTCATGCATCATCATCTCATCATCACAATCAAGTGAGTCAAATCCACAAATTCCTGTTTCAAGAGAACAGAGTGCTTTTTGTACAGACTCTTTAAACGTGCGCCCAATGGCCATCACTTCACCTACTGATTTCATGCTCGTTGAGAGTGTACTTTCAGCTTCAGGGAATTTTTCAAATGTAAAGCGAGGAATTTTTGTCACGATGTAGTCGATAACTGGTTCAAATGCCGCAGGTGTTCCTGTGATGTCATTGGTAATCTCATCAAGAGTAAAGCCAACCGCCAAAAGTGTTGCTACTTTTGCAATTGGATATCCAGTCGCTTTACTTGCGAGCGCAGAAGAGCGAGAAACACGAGGATTCATTTCGATAACAATCATACGTCCAGTTTTTGGATCGACTGAAAACTGTACATTACTTCCGCCCGTATCAACCCCGATTTCACGTAAAATAGCAAAAGAAGCATCACGCATACGTTGGTACTCTTTGTCTGTAAGCGTAAGGGCTGGTGCAACGGTGATAGAATCTCCCGTGTGAACACCCATAGGATCGAAGTTTTCAATAGAACAAACGATGATACAGTTGTCCGCACGGTCGCGAATAACTTCCATCTCATACTCTTTCCAGCCAAGCAAAGATTCTTCTATTAAGATTTCATTGACTGGAGATTCTGCAAGACCGCGAGCGGCAAGCGTTTTAAACTCATCGATATTGTACGCAACACCGCTTCCACCGCCTGCAAGTGTAAAAGATGCACGAATAATAGTTGGAAAGCCTATCTCTTCAGCGGCTGCAACTGCTTCATCGAGGTTGTACGCGTATCTTGAAAATGGAAGATCCATGCCAAGTTTTTGCATCGCTTCTTTAAATGCTTGTCTGTCCTCTCCTTTGTGAATCGCTTGGGGATTTGCTCCAAGAAATTCGATTCCCTCTAGCATCCCTTTTTCATGCATTTTCATGGCAACATTGAGCGCTGTTTGTCCACCCATTGTTGGTAGAATCGCATCAACTTTTTCTTTTTTTATAATCTCTGCAATGATATCTTCTTTGATTGGTTCAATATAAGTACGATCCGCAAACTCAGGATCCGTCATAATCGTTGCAGGGTTTGAGTTGATAAGCACAACTCTATACCCAAGCTCTTTAAGAGTTTTTACCGCTTGTGTTCCAGAGTAGTCAAACTCACAAGCTTGACCGATGATGATTGGACCCGATCCAATGAGAAGTATGGTTTTTATATCAGTGCGTTTTGGCATTTTTAACCTTTAGAAAAGTTTTTACAAAATTTTTTTATTATACGAAAAAAGCACTTAAAATTTGATGATTTTAAGTGATGACGCTATTGCTGAGAGAAGAAAACTGCAAAGCCCTTACATGTAAGGTGTTTGCAGTTGTATATTGTTAAATTTCCAGTGTATAAAGAAGAGAAATAAGTCCGCTATAGATTCGTGAATCTGAAACTATAGCTGCGTTGCTCTCCTCTTTGTCGAGGGTATCGATACGAAAATTTAAAAGTGTAGCCCATTTGCCATTGAAGCTATATTTTGCATACGTTTGCAAAGAGTAATCAAGGCTTGAAGAGGGCGTGTAAATGGCTCTTTGTGGCGTTGCTTCATCTGCTTTTACCCCATAATAGTAATCATTAAACTTTGCAGTATGATAAAGCAGAGCAAGGCTTGGATAGAGATCAAGTTGTTTGATTTTGAGATGTTGTCCAAATTCGGCGCGAGCAAGGGAGGCGTTGCTTTTATTGAGCAGGTCATGAAAAATAGCAACATTTAAAAAGCTCTCTTTATACTGCATATCAAATCCAAGACCGCCTTGTAAACTGCTTGCTCTATTCATGCCTGTAAGATATGAAGATTCTTGGGCGTTATATCCTAAAGGCTGGGGCTCTGCAGTGAGTGAAAAGGCCCAGCTCAAATCATCTTTTTTGTCTCCTAAAAAATAAACACCGACCCTTGTCCATCTGACATAAAAAAGATGGTTATCAAAAAAAACAACAGGAGAGGGCACACTTTTTGCATTGGCACCTTTGTAGGGTTGGGTCTGCATGTACGCACCCGCACCAACAAGTAAAGGGCTTGTTGTCTCTGTAGCAAAAGCCCCAAGAGCAAATGCAAAAAGAGGTGCAAAAAATCTCACAAAACCTCTTTGATAAGATGAAAATACCTTGGTTCTTTGGATTTATAGTAAGGGTTTACAATGGCCGTTTGGTACCCTTGAGAGTTTTTAAAAGAGACTACCTTACCAACCTTCATCCCTTTGAAAAAAAGCTTATCCAAACCTGAAGACACAACCTCTTCGCCAATTTTTATAGGCACCCATGATGGAATAAAATTGACGATAATGGTTCCATCATTATTGCCTCTTGCAATTCCTGGAGCACTATTTTGACCGACATAAACTGCGTAAGTACATTTGACATCGCCATTTAAAAGCGCTATGGGTTTGGTACCATAAGGCACGGCAATGCCTGCAACGCTGTCTTTATAGATCAATCCATAGATTTTAGAGGAGTTAAAATCCTTCATCTCAAGCCAGAGTTTATTTACATCTGAAAACTTCACATAAGAAACAGTGCGAACAAGTTGGATTTTTGGATCTGCTTTGAGTGCGGTGTTGTTGCTTTCTTTATAGATACTATTGAGTTCTGAGGAGATTTGCTGCATAAGTAGATGGTTTTTTTCATAATCTTGAAGTTTTCTTTGGAGTTCTTGAATATGTTCTTGTTGATTGAAATGCTCATCAATTGCATCTGAAATAGAGTGAACGCTGTGAAAATAACTATTTTGTACTGTAGCAGAGAGCGATAAAAAAGGGGATTGCAAGGTGCTTGAATAGTACAAAGCAGCGCCAAGCAGCGCTGCAAAGAGGGCGAAAAAAAGGAGCAGACTCTTATTCATTCTCAAAAAGTTCTTGTAGTAAATCTATCTCCTCTAAGGCGCGACCTGTTCCGCGAGCAACGGCTAAAAGAGGCTCGTCCGCAACATAAACAGGAATTTTGACAATATCTGATAAAAATTTATCAAGTTGGCGGATCAGTGCACCACCACCTGTGAGAATAATGCCGTGATTGACAATATCTCCAGCTAAGTCTGGTGGCATGTGCTCTAAAACATCACGCAGTGCTTCTGAGATTTCTCTTAAGGGTTCTCGCATCGCTTCTCTTGCATCTTCGCTTGAAAGTTCGATTGATGTTAAAAGTCCCTCTACTTGATCGCGTCCATTGACGACAATCGTGAGTTCCTCTTCAAGTGGCATTGCCGTACCAATAGCAATTTTAATCACTTCAGCGGTTCTTTCGCCGATAAGAAGGTTATATTTTCTTTTCACATAATCAACAATTGCTTTATCGAGTTTATCTCCTGCGACACGAATCGATTTTGATAGGACAAGTCCACCGAGTGAAACAACCCCGATTTCAGTCGTTCCTCCACCGATATCAACAACAATATTGCCTTGAGGTTGGCGGATATCGATACCCGCTCCAATTGCTGCTGCCATCGGTTCTTCGATAAGAAAAACTTCACGGGCACCAGCACTGAGCGCTGATTCACGAACTGCTTTGCGTTCCACTTGCGTGAGACCATAAGGCACGCAGATGATGATACGTGGACTGATAAGACTTTTTCTTCCATGTGCTTTTTCTATGAATTTTCGAATCATTTTTTCTGTCATATCAAAGTCGGCAATAACACCATCTCGCATAGGGCGGATTGCTTTAATATTTCCAGGAGTTTTGCCAACCATCTCTTTTGCTTCATGACCAACGGCCAATACCCGTGTTTGCCCATATTTTTCTGTTTTTACAGCAACAACAGAAGGTTCGTTGATGATAATTCCCTTGCCTTTAGCGATCACTAAAGTATTTGCAGTTCCAAGATCTATTGAAAGATCGTTTGAAAAAAGTCCGATTAATTTATTTAGTATCATAGTTTTTGTGCCTTATGCTGTTTTTTTCTCAGTTTTTTTAATAACCATCGGTTTTTCGCCGCTTGCTATGACATCTTTTGTGATAATGATTTCATAACCCTTGTATTCAGGGAGTTCGTACATGATATCAATCATATTCTCTTCTAAAATAGCGCGAAGTCCACGTGCTCCAGTTTTTCTCTCTTTAGATTTTTTTGCAATCGCTAAAAGTGCATCCTCTTCAAAAGTAAGCTCTACATCGTCGATAGCAAAAAGTTTTTTGTACTGACGCACAAGGGAGTTTTTTGGTTCGGTGAGAATGCGTACCATATCTGCTTCACTGATTTCACTCAAAGATGCAATGATTGGTAAACGCCCGATAAGTTCAGGAATAAGCCCATAATGCACTAAATCTTCAGGTTCAACCATATCAAATGTTGGTTTTTTCTCATCTTTTGTTTTTTTCTCATGCCCAAAACCTAAAACGTTTTCACCCTGTTTTCTTTTGAGTATCTCTTCGAGGCCATCAAAGGCACCGCCACAGATAAACAGAATTCCGGAAGTATCGATTTGCGTAAACTCTTGATTTGGATGTTTGCGTCCACCTTTTGGTGGGATATTGACCATAGAACCCTCGATGATTTTTAAAAGTGCCTGTTGGACGCCTTCGCCAGAAACATCTCGTGTAATAGAGCGGTTTTCGCTCATGCGTGCAATTTTGTCCACTTCGTCGATAAAGACAATTCCCTGTTGTGCGCGAGCGATATCGCCATCAGCAGCTTGAAGTAAGCGTGTTAAAATATTTTCAACATCTTCACCCACATAGCCAGCTTCTGTTAAACTTGTTGCATCAGAGATTGCAATAGGTACATTGAGTACGCGTGCGATTGTTTGTGCTAAAAGTGTTTTACCGCTTCCTGTGGGGCCAATGAGTAAAACATTTGATTTGGCAATCTCAGTATCATCATCTTTGACATCATGTGTTTTAAAGATTCTTTTGTAGTGGTTATACACAGCAACACTGAGAAGTTTTCTCGCGCGTTCTTGCCCGATGATATACTGACCTAAAAAATTATCCAACTCTTTTGGTGTCATCAACTCACCGACTGCTTCAAGAAGAGGCGCATGGCTCTCTTTGTCTTCGTGCTCATCACCAAACATGATTTTATACGCTGAAAAAACACAATTTTTACAGATGTAAACACTATCTCCAGCTATGAGAGGATTCTCTTCGCTCTCTTTTGTGCCACAAAAACTGCAGTGTCTATGAACCATTAATTTTTCCTCTCAAACGGAATACCGCGTTTTGTTTTGATAATAAAGTTACACAAAGTCTGTACATGATGGCTTTGGCTTGTTTCTAAAAGATGGTTCGCTACATCTTTGAGTGGTTGTCCCGCTTCAAAAAGATCACGGTAAGCAGATTTGAGTGCATCGATCTCTGTTCGCTCAAGATGGCGTCTTAACCCTGTAAGATTGAGACCTCGCAGGCTTGCACGATTTCCCTCTGCCATGCAATATGGAGGGATATCTTGAGCAAGCGCAGAAGCTCCGGCAATCATAGCAAAGTCACCAATATGCACAAATTGATGGATTGGAGTCATTCCGCCAATCACCGCATAGTCGCCCATCTCAACATGTCCTGCAAGGGTTGCAGCATTTGCTAAAATACAGTGATTGCCGATGAGCACATCATGGCCGATATGTACATAGCCCATAAAAAGATTATGGTTTCCGATGATAGTTTTGCCACCGCCGCCTTTTGTTCCAGGATTAAAAAGAGTGAACTCTCTTATTTTGTTGTTATCACCGATGATAAGCTCAACGTCTTCACCAGCAAATTTAAGATCTTGGGGAGCCGAACCTAAAACGGAGTGAGAATAGATATGATTATTTTTTCCAATCGTTGTTTTGCCGTAGATGCAACTTCCCTGATCGATAATGGTGCCATCCCCGATAGTCGCTTGTGCAGAGATCAAGCAATACGCGCCAATCTCTACATCTTTCCCAATAACAGCGCCATCTTCGATAATAGCTAAGTTGGATACTTTTTGCATTATTTATCTACGACCATTGCTTTAAGTTCAGCTTGTGCGACGATTTTGTCATCTACATACGCTTTTCCATCAAGGATCCAGATTGTGCCTTTGTTTTTAAGAACGCTTACTCTGTACTCTAAACGATCGCCGGGGCGAACTGGAGCGCGAAATTTTGCGTTGTCGATACTCATAAAGTAAACCACTTTCTCAGCGGCTTCCTCTTTTGTCATATCCATGCTTTTAAATGCTAAAATCCCGCCAGCTTGTGCGAGACCCTCTAAAATCATAACGCCTGGATAGATTGGATGTCCTGGGAAATGTCCTTGAAAAACATGTTCATTGATTGTGATATTTTTATAGCCTATGAGATCTTTGCCGTTGTTGACTTGCGTAACTCTATCAACAAGCAAAAATGGAAAACGGTGCGGGATAATCTCTTGAATCTCTATTACATCCATCATTTATTAAAACCTTACTATTTTTAGTGTGAAGAGGCAAATTTTACCAAAATAATTGTTAAACTTCGGTTATCTCTTCTTTTGTGTCTTCATAAGTTTTGGATTCTAGAAATAAAGAAATTTTATCCTTTGGCAACGAATTGAGGATAATGATGGGAGTAAGATCATAAAAGTTTTGCATAATTGCAAAGCGAATTTGAAGTTCTTCTTGAAATGATAAAGGCTTATAAATAAGTTCTTTGAGTGATGAAAATGTTTTGCAACTAGAAAGTACCTTACATGTAAGGGTATTGAAAGTTTCAAGAGTGAGAAATCGGATCTCTTCGCGGTTAAAATAAGCAATACCGTTATTGATAAACTCAATTTTTCCCTCAGCATGTTTTCTTGGCAAAGTTGAATAAGCAAGTGCATACGCTTCTACGCTCTTTTTTTTGCCTTCGTAAAGCTTACATGTAAGCTGTCTGTAGTTTAAAAATTTGTGTTTTATGATTTTATAGGCAATGCCCTCATCTTCGAGTTGCATTCTTTTTGTATAAAGTGCTAATCGCTCCTCGATTGAAGCGGGTAAAATTGCTCCAGAAATGGGTGAAAACATCTCATCCATCAGTTTATCTTGTGCTTCGCGTTGCATGGTAAGGCCATAGATACATCCGCAATAATCTTGGCGGTAGAGCTGTTCCTCTTTTGTGGCACGACTTTGATCTTGCGTGCCGCCGCCACTTCTGTAGTCCACAGCGATGAACTCAACGCCATGTTTTGCATAAAAAGCATCGCCAACGCGTTTGAGTTGCTCTTGCGATTTGAGCGGACTGACTAAAAGCGTCGTGGTCATCTTTTTTTCACCCATCTGTAGTGCTTTGTGGGCACTCACTTCAAAGCGTTTATCAAAGCAAACTTCACACCGTTTTCCCTTTTCAGGCTCATTTTCCAAACCACGAACTGCGTCCATCCACGCTTCAAAATCGTAAGCGCCCTCTAAAAGTTCAATGCCGAGTTTTTTGCATGAGCGCTGTACATCAAGGTAACGGAGTTGGTATTCAGAGTAGGGATGGATGTTGGGATCGTAAAAAAATCCTGTGAGTTTTTCATCAGGAAAATCGTTTTGCAGTTTTTCTAAAAAAAAGTGGCTGTCCACAGAACAGCAGATATGTACAAGCATCAAAAATCTTTTCTAATTTTATTTTAAAACACACTCAGTGTGTAGATATTTTCCTCTTCATCAAGCTCTAAATACACCTCTATAGAGTAGTCTTGAAGATTACCTTTATGCAAGACTTGCAGCATCTCCCTTGTTTCATCTTTGTGAATGAAAAAGGATGTGTGCAGGATGTCCATCTCCTCGGTGATGAGTGTAATGGCTTCATCCATATTTTTTACTGTGAGATTTTCCAATCTATTTTCAAGATTTTCCTCTAAAGTGTAAAAGATTTTAAGGAGTGCATCATCCTCTTCTTGCGTGTGTGGCAACTCTTTTTCATCAAGTTTTTCTCCACAAAATGGGCAAAAAGAGAGTGGAATAAATGAATTTTCCTGCTGCAATTCAAAGCGCATTTTATCTTTACTTTTTCTCACTTGCAGGTTTGTTGTGACACTTAAACCAAGCGCATTATTTTGCGTAAAGTTGAGTGCATTATCACTCCAAAGGGAGTGAGCACTCAGCACACCGCTAAGCGCTTTTGTTTTTAAATCTATCTCTTGGAGTTGTGTCTCAAAACAGTTGCACATAGGATTATTTAGATTCTAAGATTTCAATAGATTCGATTTTGTCTTTCATCTTGATTGCGTCTAAAACAGCCATACTTTCTGTGTCTGTTGGCTCAATACCACCAAAAACTGTATGCCCGCCATCAAGGTGAGGACATGGTACAAAACAGATGAAAAATTGGCTTCCGCCTGTGTTTGGTCCAGCGTGAGCCATAGAAAGTGTGCCTTTTACGTGTTTGTGAACATTTTTCTTTGTCTCACATGGGATTGCCCAGCCTGGTCCGCCCGTTCCAGTTCCCGTTGGACATCCGCCTTGTGCCATGAATCCTGGGATAACACGGTGAAAATCTAAACCGTTGTAAAAGCCATCATTGACAAGGTGTGTAAAGTTGGTGACTGTGATTGGTGTTTCCTCTGGATAGAGTTTGATCCACATTACCCCTTTGCTTGTTGTCATCTTCGCCCATTGCGCACGTGAAAGCTCTGCTTCATCGATGTCGTATTTTTTTAGTTCTTTTCCAAAAAATGCCATTATAAAATCCTCACTTTTTTAATTTTTGGCATTATAGTCAAAGTTTTACAAGATGTCTATTTTGTGTCATAATCGCGCTATGAAATTTAAACTGTTTTTAAAAAATATGAGTATTAAAAAAGCCAATATCATCACAATGGCAATCATTTTTTTATTTAGCATTCTTTTTGTTGGTTTGCTTGTTTTTGATATGTATCATGACTATGAAAAATCTCTGGCAAGTACACTGACTCTACAGAACTCTGAACTCTCAGATGCAAAAGTTTTACAGACAAAGCAGGAGCTTTTAAAATCTGTATTGATTAAAACCATTTTGGTTATTGTGACACTCTCTTTTATTTTGTTTGGGATTGCTCTTGGTTTTTTTAAGATTTTTAATGCTTTTTTACAAAGAGATATTGAGCAATTTTTAACATTTTTTAAAGATGCAGCACACAATGATAGATATATTGATGAAAAGACACTTCTTTTTGAGGATTTTAAGCAGATGGTTTGGCATATCAACGCCATGTTAGACACTATCCGTGAGCAAAAAGAGAGTTTGCAAGAGTTAAACAGCAGTCTTGAGGACAAGGTGAAAGAAAAAACCGCCGATCTCAAACGAATCAATAAAAATCTGCTTGAAGAAAAAACGCAAAAAGATGCAATCCTCCAATCCCAAAAAGAGTTTTTACGTACTACCGTGCATGAAACAAATACTCCGTTGAGTGTTATCCTCACGAGCATCGAGCTTTTTGTGATGAAAAACAAAAAAGACAGACAACTCTCAAAGATAGAAGCGGCGGCTAAAAATATTTTTAATATCTATGATGATTTAAGTTATCTTGTCAAAAAAGATCAAGTCGAGTATCCAAAAATGGCGATTGATTTGGAGCTTTTTTTGATTTCACGACTTGATTTTTTTGCTGAGGTTGCAGAACTCTCCAAGGTAAAATTTATCCATAGCGTACAGCTCAATGGAAAATATATCTACTTCAATGAAACAAAACTCCAACGCATTTTAGACAATACAATTACCAATGCCATCAAATACACACTCGCCAGCGAAACCGTACATGTAAGCCTTAGAGCCGATGGTACTTTTGCAGCACTTTCGATGGGAAGTAAATCAAAGCGGATTGAAAATAGGGACAAAATCTTTGATGCGTATTATAGGGAAAACCAAACGCAAGAGGGTTTTGGCATAGGTTTGCAGCTTGTAAGTCAAATATGCCAAGAGGAGGGAGTCGCCATTTTACTCTCCTCAAAAGATGCATACACAACCTTTACATATAAATTTAAAATCATGGGTGAATAATGAAAATACTTCTTTTAGAAGATGAGGTGATGCTCAATGAGTCGATTCAAGAGTTTTTAGAATCAGAAGGGCATAGTATCGATACTTTTTTTGACGGGTTAAAGGCTTTTGATGTTTTAAAAACGAAGAGTTATGATCTGCTTATCTTAGATATCAATGTTCCAGGGATAGATGGATTGACATTATTAGAACATCTGCATGCACAAAAAATCCATGCTCCAACAATCTATATTAGTGCTTTGGTTGATATTGAAGATATTTCACGCGCTTATAATCTTGGTTGCTACGATTATCTCAAAAAACCTTTTCATCTCAAAGAACTTGCACTGCGTCTTGATAGGGTTGCGCTTTCAACTGAGGTTCCTCGTGTGCATCTTCGCCTCTCAAAAAACTACAGTTATGATCAAGAGCATAACACACTGCTTTTCAATGGAACGACACAAACACTTACAAAAAGACAATCCCAAATCATCGATCTGCTCGCCCGCAATCGTGGTCGTGTTGTGGATTTTGAGCAGTTTATGCTTTATGTCTGGGATGATCTTATCGTCGATAATGCGACCATTCGAGCCGAAGTCAATCGCCTTAAAAAATCGCTGCTTGAAGATGTCATCATTAACGTCCGTGGGATGGGGTATATGATTGATAAGCC
>JAVHOA010000070.1:0-2524 GCA_036169815.1 Sulfurimonadaceae bacterium | reverse complement strand
TATAGATAAAGATTCAAAAAATGGTTTAGAGTTTTTAAGTGATATTGAAAATGAAACTGGCCAAAAGAGTCGGTTTGTAAATATGCATGATGCGGAAAAATCGGTTCTAAAATCCTACAATTGTATGGGCATGCCATCATCTTATCTCATTGATAAAAATGGTGTTATCAGAGATATTATCATTGGTAGCATCGATCAAGAAACAATTAAAAAAATAAAAAATAAAATTGATAAAATGGAGCAAGAATGAAATATATACTTCTAATTTCAATGTTATTATTTGCAGGATGCAGCGAAAAATTGGTTAGAGTTCAAGCGTATGAAAAAGAGTACTTTGCACAAGATAAAATGAAGTTTAATCCTCTAGATCAAAGGACAGAAATGGAAAACCATGTATTTTTAATCAGAGAAGCCTCAGCGGGTGGCGATAGCGCTTTTCAGGGAGGTTGTGGATGCAGATAATCAAATCATTTTTTATTTCACTTCTCTTGCTTATTCCCTTTACTAAAAGTTATGCATCAAGTCTTAAAGATACAATGTCTTTTGGTTTTGATACATATTCAGACAGTGGTAACGTTGAAGTATATTCACCAACTTTTTCTTTAATGAAAGCACTTTCTAATGAGTTTTTGTTAGGTTTTAAAGTAAGAATCGATAGCATCACAGCTGCAAGCATAAAAAAACTAGCAGCACCAACAGCACCAGTTGCAACGACAGCCGCTGCATCAGGAGGCGGAGAAAATGAAGGACCTGATGATGTGCGTTTTTCACCAACTTTCTTTGCAACATATGATAATGGAGCGGACAGCTTAACTGGTGGATTTTATGTTTCTACAGAAAAAGATTATCAAGGAAAATCAGTTTTTACGAACTACGTCAGACAATTAAACCAAGACAATACAGCCCTAGGAGTAGGTATTTCTCAATCATTTGATAATTGGGAACCGGCGATTCCACTCACTATGTCAAGAAAAGATCGCAAAGAAAGCAAGGTTGATTTATCTATCAATCAGCTCATTACACCACAACTTTCGATTCAACTTGTATATTCATATCTTTATAGTGAAGGCTTTTTACCCTCACCTTATAATTATCTTGTAATTGGTGGAACAAATGTCTATGAAAAATATCCAGAAACAAGAACAGGAGATGCATTCGCGATAAAAGGGGTTGCTCTAATTGACGAAAGCAATAGCATCAACTTATCGTATCGCTATTATAAAGATAATTGGAATATCGCATCACATACAATAAATACGGAATGGCTCAGCGATATAACAAAAAATATAACAATAGGATTACGAGGTCGCTATTACACACAAACAAAAGCAAATTTTACAAAACCTCTGGGAACAGCACTAGCAACTGATGCCTATATCGTATCAGATTACAGAGCTAGTGCATTTGATTCATTCGACATAGGTGTTCCATTTGTTTACAAGCCATCTTCTGCATCAAATATTAAATTTTCTGCTAGTATTGACTACTATCAAACAACTAGCAATGAGTATATAAAAAATTGGTACAATACAGATAGCTTAAAGGCAATATATACGACCCTACGTATTGACTATGATTTCTAGGAGCATTTGTGGCAATCTTTGAAAAAGCACTTGAAGCCGATATTATGAGTACGCATATGTTGGTTCGTGCCAATGTATCAAAATCTATCTTACATCAAGTATATGCCATAGCAAAAGAGTTTGAAAAGCGCTATAGCGCTTATAAAAATGATTCTTTTTTAAATACAATAAATGCTATGGCAGGTATCGAGGCAGTTTCCTGCACTGATGCAGACATAGAGCTTTTCACACAGTCTGTTCTTGCATCTCAAAAAACAAATGGAGCTTTTGATATTACTATTGGATCGCTAAGTCACGGCGCATATCACTTTGGATTCTCAAATCAGCAAATCGCTTCAAAAGAGATGATAGAAAAACAGAAAAAACTAGTAAACTATAAAAATATTATCCTCTCTGGCAATACAATATTTCTCAAAGAACGAGGAATGAGACTTGACTTGGGAGGTATTGGAAAAGGCTATGTAGCTAAAAAGATAGCCATACTTTTAAAAGAAAAAGGCGCAACTAAAGGACTTATTAATGTTGGTGGTGAAATTATCTCATTTGGAAAATCATACAATATTGCCCTTCAAGATCCCTTTTCATCTAATAAATTTTTATATTTTAGAACATCCAAAGAGCCAGTTTCCATTTCTACTAGTGGCGATTATGAGAGGTTTATATGCACAAAAGAACACAACCATATTCTTGACACGAGAAGTGGGAATCCTAGCCATCTCTATTCTTCTATGAGCATTATCAAAAATGGTTTTGATATTGACATGCTAGATGCTTTCGCGACCGCAATGTCAAACAACTCTATAAATGATATCAAAAAATTTACAAAGGAAATGGATTGTAGCGCCATTTTGATTAATAAAGAATCGGATTGCTCCATGATAGAAATTCAAAAACTTAAATACAAAAATATAGAATTTCAGCCCATATCTAACCCTTATTGA
>JAVHOA010000069.1:0-2526 GCA_036169815.1 Sulfurimonadaceae bacterium | reverse complement strand
TATGAGTAAATCTTACTTACAAAGCATCTCTACAAATTTTGAAAAAAATTATGAGCTGACTGAACTCAATGCAAAAGAAAACTTTAAAAAAATCATTCCTCTCATCGAAGGCGCATCTCCAAACAATATAATTGCTCATATACGAGAAAGTTATATGCAAGAGATAGAAGAAAGTCCTTTTTATAAAGCACTTGATGGAACTCTTAAAACTCCCGCTTTTTGGGTCTCAAAAAAACCAATAGGGACAAAAGCACATAATGAGACAATTCAGTCTGCGAAAAATCTAGCTTATCATGTACCAGTTAGTGCTTTACTCGAAAAAGTAAAACCAAGTCATAAGATGAGTGCCGATGAGTTTTATAAACTTTATAATAAAGAGATCTATGAAAAAATTCAAGTCGTTCAAGATAATCCTAATGACTATACGGCAAAAGCTTTTGCACAAAAAAGAGATACTGTCGTAAATATCTTAAATAGCTCAGCATTTGTAAGTACAAAAGATGAAAAAGCCGAACTCGATAAGCAACTACGAAATCTTATGAGCCAGCCACTACATGATGTAAATGGTAATGAGATAAGAAGGGTCAAAAGAGTTGGAGAAAAAGTTTCGATACCTATCAGAAAAGGGTATGCTGGAAATGCTCCTTCAATGTTAGCTATGAGATGTAAAGTTGAATCCGAAAATCGCCTTTTCACAGAAAGAATAGATTTTAAAGATAAAACTTTATTAGAAAAGAATGTCGGTACTTTTATCGATATTTTCAATAACGATTTAGTAGATATTTACACATTTGAAAAAAAACAAATTATCTTAAAACTAACAGGTCTTTTAAGAACTTTTGTCATTGATGCAAAAGAAAACAAAATGTTAAAAGTTAAAAATCCAAAATTCCCAATTCGTGAAGATGCTCAACCAAAACAATACAATAGTTATGTAGCAGTAAAAAAAATGTGTGGCATCAAAAAATACAAAACCGATGCCACGGGAAAAGTTTTAGGATTTTACTATTTAGGCAGAGTATTGGAGGGTAAAAATGAGCTTTTTGCCAAAGTATTAGGCTACAAGGCTTTGTGATGAGTTGGCGTTCTATCTTCATCACAAAACCATGCAAGATTCATATAGAACACGATAACCTCATTGTGAGCAATGATGATGGCGAAAATCTAGTCACACTTGATAGTATCGCTTCTATCGTCATAGAGACGACAAGAGCGACTATTACCACCTACGCCATTTCAAAACTCGCCGAAGCAGGCGTTGCCGTTTTATATGTCGATAAAAAGTACAATCTCAATGCCATAACACTACCGTTTCACACACACTCAACTTTCTCAAAAATTGTCCACTCGCAGATAGATATGTCCAAGCCTCTCAAAAAACAGCTTTGGCAAGAAGTTGTAAAATCTAAAGTCAAAAATCAAGCGTCTGTTTTAGAGTATTTTAATAGAGAACAATCCTCTAAAACTCTTTATGATTATGCAAAATGTGTCAAATCAAACGATGAAGACAATGTGGAAGCAAAAGCAGCGAGAATCTACTGGAGTGAGCTTTTTGAAAATTTTGTAAGACTACAAAAAGGGGCGGAGGATATAAGAAATGCTTCACTTAACTACTGTTATGCCATCGTGAGAAGTGCTGTTGCACGTTCACTTACAAATGCAGGACTTATGCCCTCTTTTGGCATTCATCATCAAAACTATTTTAACTCTTTCAATCTTGCGGATGACATAATAGAACCATATCGAGCTTTTGTGGACTTACATGTAAAGCTCACACTTTTAAAATATGATGATGAGGTTTTAACAAGCCAAATCAAACAAGAGTATGTCAATATTGCAAACTTAGAATATGTAGATATAGACGGTGGACTTAGCAATATCAGAACTGCAATAGACATAACCGTTCAATCTCTACAGAAATGTGTGCTGCAAAAAAATGTATCTTTCTTAGTGCTTCCTAGCATTAATTTTGAAAAGTATGAAGATGAGTGCTTATAGATTTATGTGGCTGATGATAATGTTTGATATGCCAACGGATACAAAAAAAGCAAGAAAAAAATACAGATACCTGCGAAGTGAACTTTTAAAAGAGGGATATTTGATGATGCAGTTTTCTATATACATCCGTTCATTCCATTCTTACGAGTCAGCTTTAAGTGGAAAAAAAAGGATAAAAGATTTTATAGCTTCAAATGTAGCAAAAGGAAGTATAAGGATGATAATGTTTACAGATAAACAGTTTGGAAGTATGGATATAATCGTAGGTGTAAAAGAAGAAAATGAAAAAAATGCCCCAAAACAGTTACTACTGTTTTGAAACATTCAAAATCTCACAATGACTATAAAGTCAAAGGATTATTTTAAGTCCCACTACACAAACCCCTTTGTGCTAAAACAAAGATATTCTACTCAAAAATAAGACAAAAAGTCAAATTTTTTTTGCACAAAACTTCCTCTAAAACCCTAATATATAGGATTCTATAAGGTCCTATTTTAGCACAAAGGGGTTTGCAGGGGTCTTAAAAC
>JAVHOA010000068.1:11094-13045 GCA_036169815.1 Sulfurimonadaceae bacterium | reverse complement strand
ATATGTAAATACAATTGTGAGAGGTGTACATATGAAAAAAGCTATAAATCTAAGATTGGACGAGCAAATAATCGTGATACTTGAAAAACTGAGTTTTGAGCTACACACTACAAAAACCGATGTAATAGAAAAAGCGATTCAGCTTTTTTCAAAACAAACAAGTAAACAAAATAATAATCTGCTTGAATTTGCTGGAATACTAGGAGTTAATGAAGCAAATAGTATGCTAGAAACGATTGGTTTAGATAAGTCATCAAAAGAGTTTAGGGTGAATTTGTGATGATTCTTGATAGCGATATATTGATCTATTTTTTAAAAGGTGAACAGCGCGTAGTGCAAGAACTTTTAAAAATTGCACCAAACGAACTTTATACAACGAGAATAAATTACACAGAGCTTTTATATGGAGCTTATAACTCCATAAAAGTTGAAGAGAATTTGATGAGATTTAGAAATTTTCTTGAAGCATTTACTATTTTGGAGTTTGATGAAAAATCAAGTGAAATTTTTTCTAGAACTAAAGCAAAGTTAAAAAAAGATGGAAATATTATCGCCGACTTAGATTTGATGATTGCTTCAATTGCCATCGCAAACAAGCATGAACTTGTAACAAATAATCAAAAGTACTTCAAAAGAATTCCCCAATTAAAACTCATAGATTGGCTTGCATAGAGGCGTTATGCCTATACCTTTTACACCCTTTTTTGCTTTACAAGCGAGAGAATCATAGCAAGGGAGAAGCCGTCGTTTTCATACCCATCTTCGTGGCAGCTTTCGCATTTATCTCCGAGGGGGCAGATGTTTTGCGTAAGGAGCGCATCGAGGGTTTGGATATTGTTATTTTTGATGAGTGTTATGACCTCTTGTGCGCTCACATGGTTACATACGCAAACCTCTTTTTCTCTTCTTATCATGGAAAAACCTTTTATTTTTTTAGAGTGTGTTAGAATTATAACATCAAGGAGTAAAGATGCAAAGAGTGTATGAGATGATTATCGTTGGTGCAGGACCAGCGGGCATTGCCGCAGCAGCGGAGGGTTATTTACTAGGAATTCGTGATATTTTGATGCTTGAAAAAGATGAAAACCACAATGCGACCATTCGCAAATACTACAAAGAAAATAAACGAGTGGACAAGGATTGGAAGGGTCAAAAAGTGGAGCTTGATGGCAATATCTTTTTTTTAGATGGCACAAAAGAGACAACTTTAAATTTTTTCGATGAGGTGATTAAAAATCATGGTATCGAGCTAAAAACCCATACGGAAGTAAATAAAATCGAGAAAAATGGCGATTTTTTTGAAGTTTATATCGCAGGGGAGAGTTTGCTTGCAAAATATGTGGTTGTCACTATCGGGCGCATGGGTAAACCAAACAAACCAGAGTACAAGATTCCATCCACGATTAAGTCAAAAGTGGGTTATACACTTGACGATTGCAAAGGTGGTGAAAAGATTTTGGTCGTTGGCGGCGGTGATAGCGCCATAGAATATGCTGTGGATTTGAGCAGTAAAAATGAGGTGGCTATCTGTTACAGACGCGCGACTTTTAGACGTGCGAACCCGACAAACCAAAAAGATATTGCCAATGCCATCGCACACCAAGAGGTGCGTCCGATTTTAAATGTCAATATTTCAGGGCTTGAAGATGAAGATGGACGTGTGAAAGTGCTTTTCGATGAGGTCGAGCATGAAGTGTATGATAGAGTCATCTACGCGATTGGCGGAACAACTCCGAGTGCATTTTTGGCAAGTTCGGGTATTGAGGAAAAAGATGGAAAACCTGTGCATGATGCAAACTATGAAACCGCCACAAAAGGGCTTTTTGTTGCAGGCGATATTACCCAAGAATCAGGTGGATCGATTGCTCTTGGGCTCAACCACGGCTACCAAATAGCGTGTCACATCAACGCGCAAAAAGAGTAATCTCTTAAAAGTTTAGTCTCTTAAAAG
>JAVHOA010000068.1:0-10994 GCA_036169815.1 Sulfurimonadaceae bacterium | reverse complement strand
TCTCTTAAAAGTTTAGTCTCTTAAAAGCGGCGCATCTGTGGAAGTCTCTACATGGTGGGCTCCACTTTCATCGGGTATGAACAAAGACAAGGAGATGCTTACATGTAAGTACTCCGCAGTTGTGAGCGGTGAAAATCTTGTATCTTCAAATGCTGCGATTTTTGCATTGTAGATGATGGCATCGATAAGCGCTTGAAAAGGATGCTCACTTGCGGCTTCTCCGCGTATCTCGCCACCAAGTGTGAGTGTCACACGAGAGCCGATACTTTGCTCTAATACTGGATACATTTGCAAAAGTTGTTCTCTATTGATAATGCGTCTTGCTTCTATGACCTCTTCTATGGAGTCGCGCACGAGCTGAAGTAGTGGGGATCTTGACACAAGCAACTCCTTTTTTTTAGACATTGACTGCGCTTGCAACTTCTAAATTGAGTGCATGCAACATTGCTAAATCTTTATTTTTCTCTCTTCCTAAAGTCGTGAGATAGTTGCCGATGACGATGGAGTTTGCACCTGCTTGAAAGATCTCATGTTGTCTCTCGCCAAACATCAACTCTCTGCCTCCTGCGACCATAATACGCTCAACGTCACATAAAACTTCTCGTGTAAGACGGATAAGGCCAAGGGCTTCATCCACGCTCAGTGGGTTCGGTTTGAGTGGAAGGGCTGTGTTGTGATGATAAAAATTGATCGGCACGGAGGTCGGATTGAGCTTTTTTAGTGCGTGGAGCATACTGAGTCTGTCTTCTTGCGTCTCTCCAAGTCCAAAGATTCCTCCACTGATAAGCACAAGTCCCGCTTGCTTTACATGTAAGCAGGTTTGGAACCGTTCATCCCATGGATGGGTCGTGCAGATTTGTGGATAAAACTCTCTTGAGGTTTCAAGGTTGTGGTTATAAGCTTTGATACCTGCATCTTTGAGCGCCAAGAGTTGTTCTAAAGAAGCGGTGCCATTGCAAGCGATAAGGCGGAGTTGTGGCACTTCACGGCTCACTTCATGCGCAATATTACAGACAAATTTGAGTGTTTTGTCATCAAGCCCTTTATGTGCGGTGACCAAACAAAACCCCAGCGCACCACTTGCTTGGGCTTCTTTAGCCTCTTCTATAATCTTTTGGATAGGTTTTTGGATATAACGCTCTATATCTGCCTTATATTTCACACTTTGCGAGCAAAATTTGCAATCTTCGTTACATGTACCGCTGTTGATATTGCTAATGGCACAGAGAAATATTTTTTGGCTCATACGCTCTTCTCAAAAATGAAATGGGATTGTGTGAACACTTCTTCTTTGGGATCTTTGCTAAAATAGGTGACTGTATAGCGATTGTCTTCTATTTCAAGCATCGTAAACTCGGTGAGCGCTTTGTTTCTCGCACAGGTTTCTCCTGGATTTAAAAAAAGAGACTTGTTTTTAAAATCGCACTCAAAGATGTGTGTATGCCCAAAGATGATTATGTCTGCATCGGGATTCATATAAAAAGGAAGGTGCATGAGTTTAAATTTTGTATTGGCGAGTTTGAAGTAGTAGGGCTCTTGCACAAGATTGTAACTGTTGTGCAAGTGTGCGAGATGCGCGTCATTGTTGCCATAAACGGCGACATATTTGAGGCCACTATTTTTAAGCAGTTCGAGCACTTCAGGTTCGACGATATCTCCCGCATGAATCAAAAACTCCGCGCCATTTTGTATAAGGTGATTGATTGCTTTTTTGGCGAGTTTTGTTTTTTTATGCGTGTCTGAGAGAATACCTATCTTCATCTATACTTACTCTTGACTCTCTCGTGGAGTTTTGTTTTTACATTTTATGCACTCATAAATCTCTTTGTTTCGATAAACACGAGCGGCTAAAATACCGCCACATCCCTCTTCTTCGCAACGCAGGGTTGAGGGTTCAAACTTGGAGATAAACTTACATGTAGGGTAGTTTTCACATCCCCAAAATGCGCCTCGGCGTGATTGGCGAAAGAGAAGTTTCCCGCCACAATCAGGGCATGGAACCTCGGAAACTTTCGCAGGGCCTGCTTCGAGTGTTTTGGTATTTTTACATGTAGGGTATGCGCTACACGCCAAAAACTGTCCGTTGCGTCCATTTTTGATAATCATATCGCTACCGCATTTTTCACACTTCTCTTGGCTTGTTTGCTCGCTTGGAGTTTCCGCTTTTGCTTCGCCTTCTACTTGTTCTGTGTATTTACACTTTGGAAAGCCGCTACATGCGATGAAGTTGCCATATCTTCCAGAGCGAAGAAGGAGTTCACTGCCGCATTGTGGACAGCTTCTTCCTGTGGGTTGCGCTAGTTTTGTGCTGGCGATATTTTCTTTGCCCTCTTCAATCTCTTTCATAAATGGAAAATAGAAATCTTGTAAAGTTTTTTGCCAATCTTTTTTGCCCTCTGCAATCTCGTCGAGCACTGCTTCCATGTTGGCAGTAAAAGAGCTATCCACAATCTCTTTGAAGTTTTTTTCCAAAATTTCGGTTACGGTAAACGCCATCTCTGTTGGAATCAACTGTTTTTTTTCAACATTAATGTAGGTGCGAACACTAAGCGTAGAGATGGTTGGCGCATAAGTAGATGGACGGCCAATCCCCTCTGCTTCGAGTTTTTTGATGATAGAAGCTTCATTGTAGCGAGCGGGTGGCTCTGTAAAATGTTGCAATGGATTAATCGATTTTATATCGATTGCTTCGCCCTCTTTGAGTGATGGAAGCAGTTTGTCTTTGTCATCTCCGCCAAGGATTTTATAAAAACCATCAAAAAGGAGTTTGCGTCCTGTTGCTTTATATTCCACATTTTGGCTCGTAAATGTGATGCTTTGTTGCTCAAAGAGTGCATCATTCATCTGGCATGCCATAAATCTTTCATAGATAAGTTTATAAAGCTTACTCTCATCGGCTTTGAGATATTGGTTTGCTATTTCAGGTGTAAAAGAGAGCATTGTTGGGCGAATCGCTTCGTGTGCTTCTTGCGCGCCTTTGGATTTCTTGTCGTATGATTTTGCTTGGCTTGGAAGGTATTTTTCACCAAATCTTTTTACAATCTCTTCACGCACTGCATCCACGGCTTCTTGCGCCATATTGAGCGAGTCGGTACGCATGTAAGTGATAACACCGCTCGTTCCCTCAGGTGTTTTAACACCCTCATAAAGCGCTTGAGCAATCATCATCGTCTTTTTTGGTGAATATCCTAGTTTACTTGATGCCGTTTGTTGCAGTGTCGAGGTCATAAACGGCGGTGGTGTAGAAGTTTTACGCTGTTTTGTCTCAATAGAAGCGACACTAAAATGCTCTTTGTTCACACTTGCAACAATCTCGTGCGCTTCTTTTTCATTGGTAATTGTGAGTTTTTCTATCTTGGTGCCAAAATAATTGACTAGATTTGCTTCAATTTCTGGTTTAAAAAGAGTATCAATAGACCAATATTCTTGGGGAATAAACGCTTTGATCTCGCGCTCACGATCAACGATGATTTTAAGCGTCGAGGATTGTACCCGTCCAGCAGAGAGCCCTTTTTGTATCTTCGTGCTTAAGAGCGGAGAGAGTTTATACCCAACAATGCGGTCAAGCAAACGGCGGGTTTGCTGGGCATTGACACGATCCATATCGATTGTTCTTGCAGTTTCAAGCGCATGCGTAATGGCTGTTTTGGTGATCTCATGGAACACAATTCTAGGAAGAGACGCAGGATCTTTTTTAATCGCTTGGGCGATGTGCCAGCCGATTGCTTCTCCCTCGCGGTCCTCATCGGTTGCGATATAGATGGTATCTGCTTTTTTGGCAAGATCTTGTATCTCTTTAACGGTTGCACTGTTCTCTTTAGCCACACTGTAAGTAGGAATAAGCTCATTTTTTTCATCTAGGGTGATTCCAAAGCGTGATTTTGGCAGGTCTCTGATGTGCCCTTTTGAAGCGATGACTTCATACCCTTTGCCTAAAAAGTTTTTAATAGTACGTGCTTTGGCAGGTGACTCGACAATAATTAGATCCAAATTATTTTCCTATATTTATAGTATGCTATTTTCAATTTCGAAAGTGTAGCAAAAAAAATTAAAGTTTTTGTTTGAAGTGGCGATATAGTTTACATCAGCAAGGACGCTGAAAAATTTTGAAGAGTTCAATACTCTCACCCAAAAAGGATTTAAAATGGGTTTCACAATTAACACAAACATAGCGGCAATGAACGCGCATACAAATGCGATGGCAAACAATCGTGCGATAGATAGTTCATTAAGCAAATTAAGTTCAGGTCTTCGTATCAATAGTGCTGCAGATGATGCATCAGGTCTTTCTATCGCAGATTCACTTCGCTCTCAAGCTTCAACTTTAGGCCAAGCGATTGCAAATGCAAACGATGGCGTAAGTATGCTTCAAATTGCCGATAAAGCGATGGATGAGCAAGTTAAAATTCTCGACACTATTAAAACAAAAGCAACACAAGCAGCACAAGATGGTCAATCAGCTGATTCTCGTAAAGCACTTCAAGCGGATATTACTCGTTTAATGGAATCGCTAGATAATATCGCATCCACAACATCGTTTAATGGAAAAACACTTTTATCTGGTAGCTTCACAAATGCACAGTTTCAAGTAGGTGCATCAACAAATCAAACGATTTCTGCAAGTATTGGAGCAACAAGTACCGATAAAATTGGTCAAGCACGTTTTGAGACATCTGAAACTATTGCTTCTGGAGCAATGACTTTAATATTTACAGGAACAACAGCAGATCCTACTCAAACAAAAACGCTTGAATCAGTTGTTATCGGAAGCGGTGCACAAGAGGGTGTTGGAGCTTTAGCGGAAGTTATCAATAAAAACAGTGACTTGCTTGGCGTAAAAGCGAGTTACAAAGTAAGCACAGTGGGCACAGCAGCGGTGGCTTCAGCTTCAGCTGCAAGCTTTGCAATCAATGGTATTACTGTGAGTGTTACTGATATTCAAGCAAATGATAGCGATGGCAAACTTGTAACTGCTATTAATGCCGTCAAAGAAAGTACGGGCGTTAGTGCAAGTGTTGACGCACGTGGTAATCTTGTTCTTAATTCAACAAGTGGCCGTGCAATTGATGTATCTGGAACCTTAGATACTGTGGCAAGTGGTTTAACTACTGGTCAACTTACCCTTACAAACTCAAACGGTGGAGATATCCGTGCATCAGGCATGGGTGGAACAACAACAGCGAAAACAATCAATCTTCGTTCAACATTGGATGGATTTGCATCTGGAGAAGTTAAAGCAATGGGTGCATTTGCTAGTGGACAACTTGGATATGGTCAAACTTTGGCTGCAGGTGTGAACACTTTCCAAGGAGCTGAAGCGATGATGACAATCGCAGATTCTGCGATTAAACGTCTTGATAGTATTCGTGGAGATATTGGTTCTGCTCAAAACCAGATGGTTTCAACGATTAATAATATTTCAGTTACTCAAGTAAATGTAAAAGCCGCAGAATCTCAGATTCGTGATGTTGACTTTGCAGCAGAGAGTGCAAACTTCTCTAAACACAATATCTTGGCGCAGTCTGGCTCATACGCTATGAGTCAAGCGAATGCTGTGCAACAAAACGTACTTAGACTACTTCAGTAGTCTAAATAGAGTAGCTTAGGCTACGATACACTTCTTTTGTCGAGAGCATTGCGCTCTTGACTTTTCTTTTTTCTACTAACTTTTTAATTTTGGAATACAATTTGCTTTTTACTTGTTATGAATTTTTCATGGATGTAATCATTAACAAAAAGGATTTAAAATGGGTTTCACAATTAACACAAACATAGCGGCAATGAACGCGCATACAAATGCGATGGCAAACAATCGTGCGATAGATAGTTCATTAAGCAAATTAAGTTCAGGTCTTCGTATCAATAGTGCTGCAGATGATGCATCAGGTCTTTCTATCGCAGATTCACTTCGCTCTCAAGCTTCAACTTTAGGCCAAGCGATTGCAAATGCAAACGATGGCGTAAGTATGCTTCAAATTGCCGATAAAGCGATGGATGAGCAAGTTAAAATTCTCGACACTATTAAAACAAAAGCAACACAAGCAGCACAAGATGGTCAATCAGCTGATTCTCGTAAAGCACTTCAAGCGGATATTACTCGTTTAATGGAATCGCTAGATAATATCGCATCCACAACATCGTTTAATGGAAAAACACTTTTATCTGGTAGCTTCACAAATGCACAGTTTCAAGTAGGTGCATCAACAAATCAAACGATTTCTGCAAGTATTGGAGCAACAAGTACCGATAAAATTGGTCAAGCACGTTTTGAGACATCTGAAACTATTGCTTCTGGAGCAATGACTTTAATATTTACAGGAACAACAGCAGATCCTACTCAAACAAAAACGCTTGAATCAGTTGTTATCGGAAGCGGTGCACAAGAGGGTGTTGGAGCTTTAGCGGAAGTTATCAATAAAAACAGTGACTTGCTTGGCGTAAAAGCGAGTTACAAAGTAAGCACAGTGGGCACAGCAGCGGTGGCTTCAGCTTCAGCTGCAAGCTTTGCAATCAATGGTATTACTGTGAGTGTTACTGATATTCAAGCAAATGATAGCGATGGCAAACTTGTAACTGCTATTAATGCCGTCAAAGAAAGTACGGGCGTTAGTGCAAGTGTTGACGCACGTGGTAATCTTGTTCTTAATTCAACAAGTGGCCGTGCAATTGATGTATCTGGAACCTTAGATACTGTGGCAAGTGGTTTAACTACTGGTCAACTTACCCTTACAAACTCAAACGGTGGAGATATCCGTGCATCAGGCATGGGTGGAACAACAACAGCGAAAACAATCAATCTTCGTTCAACATTGGATGGATTTGCATCTGGAGAAGTTAAAGCAATGGGTGCATTTGCTAGTGGACAACTTGGATATGGTCAAACTTTGGCTGCAGGTGTGAACACTTTCCAAGGAGCTGAAGCGATGATGACAATCGCAGATTCTGCGATTAAACGTCTTGATAGTATTCGTGGAGATATTGGTTCTGCTCAAAACCAGATGGTTTCAACGATTAATAATATTTCAGTTACTCAAGTAAATGTAAAAGCCGCAGAATCTCAGATTCGTGATGTTGACTTTGCAGCAGAGAGTGCAAACTTCTCTAAACACAATATCTTGGCGCAGTCTGGCTCATACGCTATGAGTCAAGCGAATGCTGTGCAACAAAACGTACTAAAACTATTACAATAAAGCTTTAGAGATTATTTTTCATGCCTATTACGCACTCTTCGAGTTGCGTAATATAGTATTTCTTTATTACTCTTTCGGTTTTGTGTATTGTTGATAGATAAAATCAACGTGATCTTCAAGGATATAATTATCTTCAACCCATTTTTTGAGCTGATCCCCTTCGTTTTTAAGCGCTCCACCATCTGAAATTTTAGATAAAAAAGCTTTTTCCCAGTCTTTATATCGGTTTTTGACTCGCGTCACAGGTGCATCTCTGTAGGGATAGACATCGCTGCAGATTACCGGCCAGCCTAAGATTCCAAATTCTAAGAGACGTAAATTACTTTTAGCCGCATTAAACGCATTATCTTCTAATGGAACAAGAGCAAGGTCTAAATCGAGTGTGGCAAGTTTCTCAGGATAGAGTTCCAAAGAGACACCCGAATGAAATTCAATTTTCCCCTCAAGTTTCTCCGGAGCCATACCAAAAAATACCCACTCTACTGCATCGTGGTAATTTTCAACGAGCTTGAAAATTAAAGCTAAATCGCCTTTATGAAAGATACTGCCAGCCCAACCCACACGCAGTTTTTTGGAACGGTTACGTTTGGATTGTAGATTTCCCCAAAGCGCTTTTGGTAAATAGTTGGGAATAATGCGAATATCATCAATATAGGATTGAAATGCTTCTTTGAGCGGTTGGGTCGAGACAACCATCCGATCGCAATATTTCAACCCTTTTTGTAAGCGTTTTGCTGTATCTTTGTATTGGCTATGAAAAGCTCTATTCTCGATTGGGATATTGGTGAGAAGGTCATCAATCTCATAGATAAGAGTTACATGTGGATAATATTTTTTTATGAGCTCTAAAAATCGTAACATATTGTCATGCAACGGTGTTTGATAAATAATAATATCAGGTTGTTGCATCATAATGTAAGTTGATATAAAATTTTTATATTCAAAATGCGTTTGTGCCAACCCAGCAGATTGAAGTGCATCAAGCGGAGAAGTGACACGATAAAACCCGCCTCCGTCTTTTCCTCTTGCCATCCCAAAAATTTTAGGAATTGGTGATTTTAAGAGTGGATTCCAGTGCGGCAATGCTTGTGTACGGATAGACATAAAAGAATCGGCCGTGTCTAAATTGGTATTGTACGCAGGATCATGAAGTATCATTTCGCCCCATAGTGTTTTGAAGGCCTTTTGATCGGCAGCAAAGCGTTGATTGCGCTCTTTTATTTTTTTGATATCAATATTTTTTTGTGTCACCGAACCATGGTGGAGTAAGGTTACATGTGGGGTAAAAAGTATTTTATATCCTGATTGAATCACTTTGAGGCAGAAATCGATATCACTATAATTAACACTATAATCAGTTTGATTGAGACCGCCAACGGCATCAAAAACAGAGCGTTTTATGAGCATCGCAGCTGCAGTTACGGCTGAAAGGTTTTGATCGATTTGCAGACGTGACATATACCCTGGATCATTGAGATCGGATCCTGCGAATTGATGTTCGGCGCAGTGGTTGATTCCCAGCATAACCCCTGCATGTTGAATGGTTTGATTCGGATAGATCAGACGAGGTCCAACAATCCCGATGTCGCTTCGTTGTCCATAAGAGAGGAGCACATCAAGCCAGTTTTCATGAAGTATTTCGGTGTCGTTGTTGAGGAGAAGTAAAAACTCCCCACTGGCATGCTGTGCGCCGATATTGTTGGCCTCTGAATAATTAAAATGCTTATTGTAGTGAATAACGTGAATCTTTTTGTGTGACTTTAGTTGTTTTAAATACTCTTTTGCTTCCATATCATCTGATTGGTTATCGACAATAATAATCTCATAATTTTTATAAGAGGTTTTTTCTAGAATAGTTTCGATACAAGGACGTAAAAAATGGACTTGATTTTTGGTCGGGATAATGATGCTAACAAGAGGTTTTGTATCATGTTCATAAAGTACACGAAAGCTATTATCGACCCCATCTGCCACATCTGCATTATATCCGTTTCGCACCAAATGGTGTTTTAATGCTATTTTGGATGAGAGTTGCTGTAAATCGACTCCTTTATTTTTTGTGACTAATGAGTGCAAAATATCACTGTAGTGACCGATTTTTTGTTCTCCAAAAGCGTCATGAAAGCGTAAAATCAAATCATAAAGCTCTCCATCGCTTAACTCTAATCGTATCCCTTCTAAGGCTTTGAGTGCCACTGCAGAGATGACAAAACTTCGAGAGATATAATCTTTTGAGCGAAACATATCTAGATTGAAATCGGGTTTAAATTGTGGATGAATACGGATTTTGTCTTCATTTAAGAGATCATGGTCACAATAAATAAGATGACACTCTGTGTTATTATAGAGTTCATTATAGGCTACGAGTGCATGCGGTTGCAAAGTGTCTCCAGCATTTAATAATCCGATAAATCCAGAGGTTGGCTGCGCGGAGACATAATTGAGTGCACTAAAAAGGGAACCTTCCATTTGAATCCAGTGAAGTTTCTCGTGTGCATCAAAGAGCGGATTAGGAGAAGGGATAGAGGCGATGATATAGAGATTCCATTTTGGATAAAGCTGTGATACGAGGCTTTGGATTGTATCCGCTAAAGCGTCTAAACACATGGCATCGGCTTCTACAAAAAAATGAAAATCATCCATATTCTTCCACTCTTGCGATAATCTATCCCAAAGATGCATATCGATAGGTTGCAAGGCTTTTACATCGCACCATAGAGGATAATCTAGATACGACCTGAGCTCATATCTCGTGAATGATTTTTTTAAAGATTCCGGAATCTCTCGTGGGGTACTTGGTGCCTCGAAACGTTCTAATAAATCATACGTTTGGCGTAAGCTATGGTCGGTGGTGAAATTTTGCATCACATGTTTTTTTGCTGCTTGTGCCATCTCTTCTCGGGTGTCGGGATAGCGCATCAAAGTTACAAGGGCAGCTTCCCAATCTAACTCGTTCTCATCACATAAAAATCCTGTGACCCCATGCTCTACAACCTCTTTGTGCAGTCCCCAATTGCTATATACTCCCGGTACTTCGCATAAGGATTGAATAAAATAATTAAAAGGAGAGGCGGTGAGGTTGTGTGGATTGGCGATAAGCGGTGAGAGGACTGCATCAACTGGTTGAGATCGGATAAAATAGATATATTGGAGATAATTATCAATCTTGGTTAATCGAACATCCACAAAAGAGAGCGCTTCGAGTTCGCTTGATGGACAATCGATGGCGTGAACCACAATATAAAGCTCATCGGCGTATTTTTTTTGAATGGTTTGGATGAACTTTGTAATCATAGATATATCATTTAAGTTGCTCATATCTACATAGACTGCGAGTGTAAATTTTTCGCTGTATCTTGGAAGTTTTTGTACAGGTTCACGCCATGCTGAGATATCAATGAGTGGAGTAATAACCTCATTGGCTTTAGCAATGTCACGACTTAAATACTCATTAGAGGTTATGATAGTATCACAAAACTGGATGGAGGATTGATAATGGCGTTGCAAGAGATCAAGTGCCTCTTTTTGAGCGTGTTTTACATCGACATGCCAAACATCAGTGTGGATATAAAAGAGAACAGGAATACCACACGCTTTGATTTGCGGGATAAGATGAGATAAATAGGCCCCTTTATCATAGATGATGACGGCATGAACGTTTGCTAGTAATTCAGTTCTAATATGATAGCGTCCATTACTTTTTTGGAGTAATGGTTCTATAGAGTAATCTTTTAGATTGCTGATAGGACTTAAAATATTCAAAGTAAGATCGAGATAATTGTCGGTGTCAAAGGGATCGGCGAG
>JAVHOA010000067.1:0-13086 GCA_036169815.1 Sulfurimonadaceae bacterium | reverse complement strand
CTGATTTGTACACTCATTATCAATCCTTTATGAAGCAGCAAGTGCCTTTATTTACGTAAAGAATAGCACAGCGAAACTGAATTGGATATAATTTCGAAAAAATAATTTACAAATGGAAACTTTATGAGACTTTTGACCGGAATCCAGCCCTCTGGCGACCTTCATATAGGAAACTACTTTGGTTCTATCAAGCCTATGATTGATGAACAAAACAAAAATGAGATTTTTGCTTTTATTGCAAACTACCATGCTATGACAACGGTCACTGATGGAGAACGCTTAAAGGCACTTACAATGCAAGCAGCAAGCGACTTTTTAGCTCTTGGAATGGATCCAGAAAAGTCCACTTTTTGGGTGCAATCGGATGTAAAAGAGGTTTTAGAGCTTTACTGGGTTCTCTCCTCTTTTACTCCAACAGGGCTTTTAGAGCGAGCGCATAGCTACAAAGATAAAACTGCGCGCGGCTTTGCAACAAATCACTCCCTTTTTTCCTATCCTGTTTTGATGGCGGCGGATATTTTGCTTTTTTCTCCCGATATTGTACCTGTTGGAAAAGACCAGATTCAACATGTAGAGATTGCACGCGATATTGCCATTCGCTTTAACAACGCCCATGGAAATATTTTAAAACTTCCAAGCTACCGTGTAGATGAAAATGTTGCAACAGTTCCAGGGATTGATGGACAGAAGATGTCTAAAAGTTATGGCAATACCATCAATATCTTTGGGGAAGAAAAAGCCCAACAAAAAGTAATCAAAAAGATTGTTACTGAAAATGTGCCCATGGAAGAACCAAAAGATTACGAGGGGTGCAATGTCTATAATATCGCAAAACTTTTCTTAGAAGACGAAAAACGTATGGCTTTACAGGAGCGTTATAAAAAGGGCGGAGAGGGTCATGGACACTTTAAACTCTATCTCTCTGAAGTGATTTGGGATTATTATGCTCCTTACAGACAAAGACGAGCGTATTATGCCACGCACCAAAATGAAGTACGTGACATTTTACATGCAGGCGCACAAAAAGCAACAGCAACGGCTGCAGAGGTAATAGAAAAAGTACGTAGTGCGGTTGGAATTAGATATTAATTTTTTCTTTCCATGGTAGCCTTTTGAAATGCTTCCATGGAATAGCTTTAGAACTTGATAACATCTTTAAAAATTGCCATTTTTTGAGACCAGATTGGCTCTTTAAGATCCAAAAGACCTCTTACTTCGTCATTGACAAGTCTATATGAAACAGAAACTACCGCACCATTCGCATTTCTATCTAGTTTTACCCTGAGTGTTTTTTCACCCTTTGCTGGGACAGATTCATCTAGTGAAGATGTTTGGGCCATATGAACAATCGTTGGTTTTTTGTATTTATTTTGATAGTGCCTACTGAGTGAAATACTCTCTTGTGAAACCACTTTATTGGCATTTGTATATGCAACCTCTACTAAAATCTCGCGTGAACCAAACCCACTCGGGAGATTATGTGGGAGATTATTTTTTAAAGTAATAAGTAACTCGCTTCCCATTTTTTTTGCGCTTACATGTAGGGCATTTTTCCACATTGAAGCAGTGTGCGCTCCACTAAATTCATGCCCTCTGATAGCACGTGCTTTTGGTTTTCCATGATCAATTCTAAGTGTGGAAGCATAAAGCTCTTTTTTTGCGCCCATATGACAACTCACACAGGTTTCACCGCTATTTTTGTATTCAGCTTGCATATTGGTAAATGTATCACCTTTTACTGTATGATCATTTGCGTGGCATACAAAACAGAGCTGGTTTGGATTTTCATTCATAAAATCTCTTGCCTCTGTTTTATGATAAGGGGAAGTTGCATCATTAAACGGTCCACTCATCACTCCAGATTTGAGCCAAGTCACCCTATTCATGCCTCTTTTTGAAGCATCAAGATTATCATGAATTTGATCAATGTTGTGACAAACAACACAATTAATTCCTTCACTGATGGCGATATCATTGACTGCTTTATTTACTTTTGAATTTTTATCCAGCCCTAAAACAGCGTCGATTTCATAAGCTTTGCTTGTACTTGTAACTGCGATGCGAGGGTTGTGGCAGGTTGCGCACTCAACTTTTACCGCATTGAGACTTTTGTGGGATTTTTTACTCACATACTCTAAGGATGCACGAAAATATTCATCATTTTTTTCATAAGAGCGCGCATGCCATGAGTGTTGCCAATCTTTGACAAGATGGCTGTGGCAAGCCTGACATTTTGAAGAATCTTGGTACTTCTGGGCTACTTTAACAACTTCAGCTGCATAAACAAACGAAATAAACAACGATACAAAAATCAAAACTCTCATACAAAACCCCTTTATTAATTATGATTCTATCTTTGGCGATCAAGCCAAACCATCAACCCTTTTTGTGCATGTAAACGGTTTTCTGCTTCATCAAAAATAATTTTCGCATGCCCTTCAAAAACTGACTCACTCACTTCTAAGCCTCTATACGCAGGTAAACAATGTAAAAACTTCGCATCTTTTGCAGCTAAACACATCATCAAGTCATCCACCATATACCCAGCAAAAACTTTAATGCGCTCCTCTTTTTCATCCTCTTGTCCCATGGATGTCCACGTGTCGGTTGTGACAATAGTTGCATCTTTAATCGCCTCTTTTGGATTATTGGAAACAAAGATTTTTGCACCGCTGACTTTTGCCATCGCATATGCATCCTCAAGTATCTTCGAATCAACTTCGTACCCAACAGGTGTTGCAATGCGTAGCTCAAAGCCAAGTTTTGCAGCCAACATGAGCCAAGAGTGTGTCATATTGTTTCCATCTCCAACATATGCAACTTTTGCACCCTCAGCCACACCATACTCTTTCATAGTCATATAATCTGCTAAGAGTTGAACTGGATGGTAGGAGTCTGTCAGGCCATTGATAACAGGGACTTTTGAAAATGAAGCAAACTCTTCGAGTTTAGAGTGCTCGAATGTGCGAATCATCACCATATCGCACATACTTGAGATGACGCGTGCGGTATCTTTAACCGGTTCACCGCGTCCTAAATGGATATCACGATTTGATAAAAAGAGTCCATGCCCACCGAGCTGATAGATACCCGTTTCAAAACTTACACGTGTACGCGTCGAACTTTTCTCAAAAATCATAGCCAAAGTTTTTTTGGGCATATAATCCTTGTGGATTCCATTTTTTAAATCTTTTTTTATTGCAAGCCCAAGATCTATAATCTCTAAAATTTCCTCTTTTGTAAAATCTTTGAGCGTCAAAAAATGTCTCATCTAAATATTTCCTTTAAAATTCAATGTCTGTATTGTATTCCCGACTAACTTTAAGAAAGATAAGTCTATTTTGCTTGTAAAAATTTTGCAACCTCTTTGGCATGGTAAGAGATAATAATATCCGCTCCAGCACGTTTAAAAGCAATCATCGTTTCCATGACGACACGCTCATAATCGATGAGATTGTTCATCCCTGCAAATTTAAGCATTGCATACTCTCCACTTACGTTATAAACCGCTAGAGGAAGCGAGGTGTTTTCTTTGACATCACGGATAATATCCAAGTATGCAAGCGCTGGCTTTACCATCAAAATATCGGCACCTTGGTGTTCATCAGCGACACTTTCGGCGATTGCTTCACGACGATTTGCAGGATCCATCTGGTAGCTTGCACGATCTCCAAAAGAGGGAGTTGACTCAGCCACATCACGAAACGGTCCATAGTATCCGCTTGCAAATTTTGTAGAATAACTCATAATAGGCAAGTTTTCATATCCATTTGCATCCAAAGTTGTTCGTAGTGTTTCGATGATGCCATCCATCATTCCAGAAGGTGCAATCATATCGGCTCCTGCCTTTGCATGTATGAGCACTTGAGAAGCCGATATCTCTAAAGTTGCATCATTATCGACAGTTTCGTGCAGATGATCGATGATACCGCAATGTCCGTGATCGGTGTATTCACAAAAGCAGAGATCTGTGACCACAAACATTTCAGGATGTGCTTTTTTTACAGCACGAACCGCCTGTGCAATGATGCCATTTTCGCTGAGGGCATCTGAACCAACAGAGTCCTTAATATCAGGAATTCCAAATAAGATAATCGAATAGATTCCAAGGGATTTTAGTTCTTGGCACTCTTTGACTATCTCATCGATACTCATCTGAAACACACCCGGCATGGAAGCAACTTCTGTTTTGATTCCCTGCCCTGAGCGTGCAAAAAGCGGATAAATAAAATCATTGACACTCACGCTTGTCTCTCTTACGAGTTTGCGAAGCTTTGGATTGAGTCTTGTACGGCGGAAACGTTGAAACATAATTGTGCCTTTATCATTATTAGATATAATATTTATCTTATTTTATCTATTTAAAGATTAAACGAATGAAAATAACTATATCTGAAATCGCAAACCTTCCCTCTCGTTTTGGAGATTTTAAAGTCCAAGCATTTAAAGAGGGAATTAAAGAACATCTTGTTATCTATAAAGAACCCCTCACAGAGATTCCAATCGTGCGTATTCACTCCGAGTGTCTCACGGGAGATGCGATGGGAAGCTTGAAATGTGACTGTAGAGACCAGCTTGAAGTAGCGCTTAAAATAGCAGAAGAGCAACACGGTATGGTGATCTATCTACGCCAAGAGGGAAGAAATATCGGTCTTTTAAATAAGATAAATGCGTATGCTCTGCAAGACCAAGGGTTTAATACAATAGAAGCAAATCATCAGCTTGGTTTTGCAGCAGATGAAAGAACCTACGAGATTGTAACTTTTATTTTAAACCATTTTAATATTCACAAAATTAAACTGCTTACCAACAACCCCGCTAAAATCCATTCCCTTCAAAATATAGAGATTGTAGAGCGCTTGCCTATTATTATAAAGCCAAATAAATATAACGAAGATTACTTACATGTAAAGCGTGATGAGATGGGACATATGCTCTAAAAAAAGAGCAATGAAAAAGAAAGGCACCTCCCTGTATTTTGGGAGGTTTTACGTGTATTTTTACCAGTTACGGATGCGGATATGGCAGGATGTACACTGTTTGAGCAACTGCGTGTAATCATCTAGGGCATTATCCATTTTTCCAGCTTCAATAGAAACTATCATATCATCAGAATACATACGAAGCATCTGCGCAGTTTTTTGAGCAAATTTATATGCATACACCTGATCTTTTGGGAGTATTGCTTTAACCTCTTCACTCTCTAAAGATTTGAGCGTTCCTTGAAGTTTTTTCACACCCACTTTCATCTCATCTGTAGAACTATACAAACCAGCACGTTGGATTTGCTCCATTGCGTCCATCATGGTTCGCATATCTTTCATAAGTTGTAAACGTGTATCCACTTTTGGTGCAGCATGTGATGCAACTACTAAAAATGATGTAAGTGCAACCGCAGAAACTAATTTTTTCATAATGTTCCTTTTAATATTGAATAATGTCTTTAGAATATTCGCTAAGCGTCACTGTTTTTGCCGAAATAGAGACCAATGTTTTTGCTTGTGCAATCCCACCATAAAATGATTTTAACTCTGGCTTAAACGCTTTGAAATAGTCTTGAAATTTATCCGATCCCAAAACACCCACTGCCCAGATTGTATCATCATCCGCTACTTCTAAAACAACCGCGGCTAAAGGCTGTAACGCAGCTCCTGATAACACTTTTGCTCCAGCTCCCGCATCGTACGCTGAGAGATGCGAAGAGCAAACAATGACACCACTTTTTTCATACGCCATGGTCGGAGTTGCTTTTGGAACATACTTGATAAAACTGTCATTAGGATTTGGATGAGTGAGTTGGTGTGCACAAATAGCACTGTATGCTACAATGGTACGCTTTTGTCCCACACCACTTTTCCATAGGTACTCTTCACCAATTTCTGATTTTAAACTCACCTCTTGCTGCGTTGGTTCAGGGAGATTGATAAGCATACAAGGAGTTGAGTTAAACGGATAGTTAAAGATATACGTCATCTCTTTTTCTAATGCAGAGGCCTTGATAGGCACACCCGCAGCATCTACAATCTGCGCTTTTTCATATGTTTTAAACATGCGTCCATCAGCAGCATAAAGCGTTTGCCCAATGAGTGAAGGGTTGATAGCTACAATAGTAGCACCTGCCGCCATAATTTTTAAAAAACTTCTACGTTCCATTCTTAAATTCCTATTGCTTTGTTCTCTTCTTTTATGACTTGAGACGTGCACAAGACAAATTTAAACCATCCTAGATTTTTTAAATTTGTCTTGCACGGAAAATTCCATGCAAGAAAAGAGTTTTAGTTGAAAAACTCTCTATACATTCCATTACCCCACTCGATAAGGCCTTTTCCGCCATCAAGGCCCTCTTTGCCTTCCCATTTTTCACTTGTTCCAGCATTTGCAAATCCAAATGATTTTTTAGCGTCATCATACGAATATTCTGCGTGGACAGAGATAGCACGTAAGTCTTTGCCTTGAACTGCTGAATAACAAACTGTAAGTGGAGAAGCCCAATTTTTTCTACTAAGTTCTTCGCCAGCAAGATATTTGACAATATTCCTAGCAACGATTTTACCTTCAGTATTTGCTGTATTTGATGATTTAGAAAATCCCATAGGACGAACGTCACCAGTACAAAATACATTTTTATCACCAATAACTTGGTAAGTAAATGGATCAATATTTGCTTCCGCTTTATTAAATACGCTATCTTTTGCAACACCAGCGATTTCTAGGATTTTATTCCCACGGACATGTGTATAGAGTGCTGCATCATCAAAATGAAGGTCTCCGTCCATTTCTGTGCTGATAATCTGTTTGTCTGGATCGATTTTTGTAATCACAGTATTTGGCACATACTCAATATAATCTTTATAAAGTGTATCAAATGCCGAGTGGAAACCTTGCGCTTTGATTGTGATATCTGCATTTTCATCTAAGACAAGCACTTTGCCTTTGATTTTATTGCGTTTCATATAATCTGCGATTAAACAGCTTCTTTCATATGGTCCAGGTAAACAACGGTAGTTTCCTCCTGGAACCGTTTGAACAAAAACGCCACCCTCTAAATTTTCGATTTTCGATTTAAGTGTGAGTGTTTCACTTCCCGCAATAAATGCACCTGGGAATTTTGTTTTCAAAGCAGATTCGAGTTCAACATCACCATTTGTCCATTTTGAGTAGTCATAATCAATCCCTGGAGCAAGTACAAGTACGTCATACTTGATAGTTCCTTCATTTGTATAGACAACTTTAGATGTACGGTCAATCTCATAGGCTGTTGCTTGAAGGAACGTATAGTTTCCATTGCGTGCACCCTCTAAGAAATCGTGTGTAATATATTCTAATGGTAAAATTCCTGTTGCTACCAAGTTACTAATGAAACCTGACATAAATACAGAACGTTTATCAATCAAAACAACATCAATTTTCGGATTGTTTTTTTTCACATTTTTCGCAATAGTCAAACCAGAAGGTCCGGCACCCACGATGAGCACACGAGGTCCTTTTGCTGCTGGAATTGGAGCTGGTGAAAGTAAAATACCTTTCGCCGCAGCTTTTGTTTTAATTTTGCCTTTATTATCTTTTGCGTAACCACTCACTGCTGCAGTAACAGCAGCCAAGCCAGTAAATTTCATAGCATCTCTTCTAGATAACGCCATCATAGACTCCTTCATTAAGTATAAGATTTTTTAATCACGAAAAGTTTAGCGGTGCAAAGCTTAATGCAGTTTAAATATTATAATTATTAATATTATAAGAACTATAAGCTAGAGTTAAATCTCACATTTTATAAGTGTGAAAACACCTAAAAAAGGGAGTTTTTATTTGTGTTTATCACATTTTATTCACAAAAAAGAATTTAAACTTTTATGTAATTAGCTTTACATGTGATAAAAATGTGATGAAGATTTTACTGTTTTAGCGGTGGATGGGAAAAAATTTCTATGCAAGCCATGTTTCCATAGAAATTAGCTTGCAATAAAAGGGGTTTTTATTTATGTTTTTCTGCTTCTTCATACGCTTCAAGTTTTTCCATCTTGGCGTGTTGATTGATATTAATGAAAACAAATTTCCATGCCATATAAATAACAAATGGCCACGTTGCATACCATAAAATCGATTCCATAAAACTTCCTTTAATAGTGATGAGGATCAGATGCGATCTCATCAATAGTGATTTTTTCTTTATCTAGAGCGCGCCACGCCCACACAATATATGCTAAAACGAAGGGTACAAGTAACGAGACATAACTCATCGTTACAAGTGTAAAACGGCTACTCGCACTGTTCATAATTGTGAGGGAACTTTGCACATCATGCAGTGAAGGATAGTAAGCAGTATTACAAAGCCCAGCAATCAAAAAGATGCCAATGGCAACAAAAACACTCCCAAAGCCACTCAACCAAATCCCTTTCTTGCTTTGACGAAATAGTGTGATAAAAACGCTCCATACAACCAAAACCGCACCTACGAGTATCATGAATAGCACGAGAGGCATTGCAAGAAGGTTATGTAGATATTTGTGATGCTCAACAGAGATAAGTTGTGTGTGAGTATCGACATACAAGCCGTCTGCACTAAGAAGAAAAAGCGCTACAAAAGCAAATGCGATAAGAAATAAAATCGTGTTGCTCTTTAAACTTACTTTTGCTCTTTTGACAATACCATCTTCATTAATATTGTTGATAAAATAGAGTGCCGCTTGCATCCGTGCAAGAAAAAAAAGCATAAACGCAAAAACAAGATTAAAAGGGTTTAAAAGTGCCTCAAGTCCATAAGCAGGAGAGGTCCACGTGGAGAGATGCATTGCATTGACTACAAAATGACCACCAGTAAAAAGGGTTGCAACCGCCGTTCCTAATAGCAAAACTCCCGCGGCTCCATTGATATACAAAAAAATCTCATAGGTCTTTGCGCCAAAGATATTGTTTGGTTTTTTACGGTACTCATAAGAAACCGCCTGAATAATAAAAGAGAATAAAATTCCCATCCAAAGAAAGTAAGCACCACCAAAACTCACAGCATAAAAAAGAGGAAATGCTGCAAAAAGCGCTCCTCCAAAAAGAACAAGTGAGGTAAAAGTAAGCTCCCATTTTCGTCCAAGAGAGTTAATGAGTAAATCGCGTTGGCTTTGTGTTCTTCCTAGTGTGTAAAGCAGCGTTTGCCCGCCTTGTACAAACATCATAAAAACAAAAAGTCCGCCAAGTGTTGCGATGATAAACCACCAATACTCTTGCAAAGCCAATAAAGATAGATTTTCAAACATTAGTGTCCCTCCGGCCCGATTTTGATCTGTTTGGTCATAATACTAATCTCAGCAATCAGTAGCGCTGTAAACATAATGGTAAACATCCAAAAGGTGATTATTACATTGCCAGCGGCGATATTTGAAGTGGCCATCCCAACTGGAAGCATATCTTGGATAGCCCACGGCTGGCGACCCGCTTCTGCTACAATCCATCCTGCTTCTTGCGCTATATATCCAAGTGGTAAACCAAGGACGCCAAGCATCAAAAGCCATCGCTTTGTACTAATATCAGCAGTCATTGAGTTGTATAAAATCATAAAAAAGAGAAAGATAAAAAACGATCCGAGTCCTACCATTGTGTGAAAACTATAAAAAGTAAGTGCCATATTGGGAACTGCCTCTTTTGCATCTTTGAGATATCCATATCCAAGATATTTTTCATTGGCTTCAAAACGCTTGCGTGCATCAGCTTGTTGTACTGTATCGTTTGCTTTTTGCGCCATTTTATACTCCCCAAGCGCACGAACAGCCTCCTTGCCATACACCATTTTTTCCTCAATACTCATAATTTTGTGTTCTTTGTTTCCATACACAAGATCGTTGACTCCAGGAACAAAAGCATCTAAAGAGTGGTACCCTAAAACAGAAAGAACATAGGGAATTTCTAGCTTAACCAAGAAAGTATCAATGGTATCATCACCAACTTGCTTTTCGCTATTTAAAATCCCAGCAGCAACAAGGCCTTGTCTCTCCTCACCTCTATAAATTCCCTCCATTGCAGCGAGTTTCATAGGCTGGTGAAGTGCAACTTGATGCGCTGATTCATCTCCCGAAGCGAGCATATAAAGCGATGTAATCATCCCAAAACTGGCCGCTACAATGATGCTTCTTTTTGCAAACTTGGTTTCGCGCCCTTTTAAAAGATACCAACTGCTCACCGCAATTACAAACAAAGATGCCAAAACATAGCCACTGCTGATTGTATGTAAAAATTTGCTGTACGCATTTGGGTTGAGCACAACTGCCCAAAAGTCAATCATCTCATTACGTGCACTATCTGGGTTAAATACCATGCCAACGGGATGTTGCATCCAACCATTGGCAATCAAAATCCAAAGAGCCGAAAGGTTTGAACCAAGCGCTACAAGCCAAGTGGAAAGAAGATGCGTTTTCTTGCTTACTTTATTCCAACCAAAAAACATAATGGCAAAAAAGGTCGATTCCATAAAAAACGCCATAATTCCCTCAATAGCAAGCGGAGCGCCAAAAATATCTCCAACAATCCAGGCGTAGTTTGACCAGTTTGTTCCAAACTCAAACTCCATAATTATGCCCGTTGCAAGCCCAAGCGCAAAGTTGATGGCAAAAAGTGTCATCCAAAATTGTGTTGTCTTTTTCCACCACGTATCACCCGTTGTTACATAAATACTTTCCATAATCGCTACAATAAAAGAAAGTCCTAAAGTCAAAGGCACAAAAAGCCAATGGTACAAAGCCGTCAGTGCAAACTGCGCCCTTGACCAATCTATGAGTTCTGCTGTATGTTCCATATACACTCCTATTTTTGTTTCAAATGAGTCAAATTTTCGATGATATAGTCACTTTTTTCTGTTTGCGTTTGAAAATGTGTATCTAAAAAATTTGGAAAAAATAAAAGCTTCACGACCCCAAAAAGGATAATAAGTTTGAAAATAATAAGCGCCCACAATTTTTTACCAAGACGCATATTTGAAAATCCATCTTTGTAAAACACGAATATTCTCTTTACAAACCCCATCAATACCCTTACATGTAGCTCTATAAGCTTTTATAAAAATTTAGTTTTTGAGTATAGCATCTTAAGATTGTTTTTGTAATGGAAATTTTTTTAAAAGAGGATGTTTTAGTAAATTTTAAAAGGGAAGGCCTTCACACGAAGGCCAAAGAAAGAAAAATGTTTATTTTGTAAGATTTGTGAGTGTTACGATTATCTCATCCATTTTGTAGCTTACTTCACCCACTTCATCAGAGATTTCATTGACATCATCTGCATTTTTATTTAAGGTATCGGAGGCATCGGAGATAGACTGAATCAATACGTTTGTAGTAGCAGAAGTCTCTGCTAAACTTTTTTGTGTTCGTTCCGCAAGTTTTCTTACCTCATCGGCAACGACAGCAAAACCCCGTCCATGTTCACCAGCCCGCGCTGCTTCAATGGCTGCATTTAAAGCCAAAAGATTGGTTTGATCGGCGATGTCACCTATCGTTTGGAGTATCGCTTTTGTTTCATTCGCATGCTCGACAAGCGTTTGCAAATTTCCAACCATCTCGTTCTCTTTTTGAGAGACAAAGTGGATACGCTCAACTATCTTGTTAATCATATTTTTAAAATTTACAATAGTTGTATTGGTAATGTTTTCAATAGTCTCATTAAGAACATGTGCAGATTCAACAATATGTTGGTTTGAGTCTTTGTTTGCTTGCTCCATATTTTGAAGCGATTGGCCTAATGCGTTGATATTATTTAGAAGTTCAGCCATTTTTGCTTCAACTTTTACACTACTTCGAACATGAAAATTTCCATTTGAAAAGTTTTTGAGTGTTGTGATGGCATTATCAAGATTTTTTTCTGAGGACTCAATCATATTATTCATACTATTTCTTAAAACATGTACATAGGGTGTTTTTGTATCTGAGCCAATTCTGCAAGTATAGTGCCCGTTTGCAACTTTATCTGCCAAAAGAACCATCTCGCCAGCAACTTTCGTGTCATCTGAAATCGTCTTAGTATATTTTTGAAGCAAGCAATTGAGCTCTTTTTCAATTGGATCTATTGTATTTTCATTGAGTGCTATATTGTTTCTTTCAAAATCAATCATCTCATCTATTTTTTTTAGTAACTCGATATTGTCACTCTCTGTAGAAGCTATTCCCAGATTTTGCAAGGCAACACTGACAATAAAAGCAACCACAATCAAGCCTGCTACAACCGCTAAAGAGTTTGTGAACAAAAGCGAGAGCAGTAAAAGTCCAAAAACACCAACTAAAACTATATTTTTTTGTAAGTTATTCATTCCACCAATCCTATTTTAAATTTTTATAAAGGTGCTGCGCTTCTGCTATCTCTGACTCTGAAGGCTTTCTTCTGCATGACATATATGTCTTTGCTTGTCGCACTTTGTCATACATTGGATAAACTGTCGCATAAACCCAGTAATACCCGCCATCTTTTGTTCTATTTTTTACATAGCCATTCCAAACTTTATCCAGATTCACGGTATCCCAAAGATCCTTAAAAGCGGCGCGTGGCATATCTGGATGGCGCACAATATTGTGTGGCTTCCCAACTAACTCCTCAAGAGTGTAACCCGCAATCTTGCAAAAGTCATCATTGGCAAAAAGGATCACGCCCCTTGCATCTGTTTGAGAAACTAAAAAATCATCTCTTTTTAGCACATATTCATTCATTCGCATATCTCCAATAAATCATATTTTCGTATAATACCTACTTATATGTATATTGTTAATTTTTATGAAATATAAATGCGATATCATCTCTTAGTGTTTCAAAGATACTCATTATTAATACTTACATGTAAGGAAAAATTAAAATAATAAAGGAGAGAGAACCCAATGGAACTTGGGTTCTATTTTTAAAGGAAGAAGGGCAAAAGCTTCAAGCGTTAGTATTCATCATCATCCGCTGCATTCTCTGAATCTTCATCCTCAATTGCAGTATAGTCCTCATAATCTTCGCTTTCATTCTCTTCATCATAATCATATTCTGAATCATCATAATCATAATCATCTGACATAAGTGCTCCTTTGGTTTTTTAGAATTTTAACAAATAAATTCTGCAAGTGCAATATATCTAGA
>JAVHOA010000066.1:0-13211 GCA_036169815.1 Sulfurimonadaceae bacterium | reverse complement strand
ATCACACTTGTTCCTTTTTTACCATCTCAACTATCGCATCCCACTCGCAAAATCCACTTGCGGCGTTGATGTGACCTGCGTCTTTTAAAATAATATGCTTACATGTAATGGTTTGCGCTAGATTTTGTGCTTCTTCTTCGCTTAAGTAAGGATCGTTTGTGGAGGTGATGAGCGTGACCTCTTTACTGTACAAATCGTTTGGAATGGAAACTGGAAAGAAAGATGCGAGAGCATCTATCTTACATGTAAGGCTTGGTGGAGCGACTAAAAAAAGTTTCTTTACATGTAAGGCTTTTTTTTGACAACAAAGATGTAGCCAAAGCGTGTTTGCCAAAGAGTGGCATACCACTATCTCTGGCTGAAAATCTTTTACAATCTGCTCTACTTGCGCCATCCAAACATCTTTTTGTGGCATGTCTTTCTCTTGTAAGGACGGGAAACTTACGGTGCCATAGTCTCTTGCAAGCTGCGCGGCAAGGTAGCTTTGCCAGTGGGGAGCATCACTTCCGCCCCAACCATGCAAAATGAGTGTTTTCACGCCAAATGCTCCACAAAAGCGCGCACTTCTTTATCTATTTTAAAGACATCTTCCACGCATGAAGGTACATCGCTAAATGCTTCAAAGGCTTTGATAATATCTTTTGAAATATCCAAAAATCCATTTTTTCCACGCAAAAATTTCGCAATCGCTGCCTCATTTGCTGCATTGACGACCACACCGCGTTTGGGATTTTTTAAAAGTTCCTCTTTGATCTGCCACACAGGATAACGTGCAACCTCAATCTTGCGAAACTCTAAACTTCCCACTTGGACAAGATCCACAGGTGCTAAAATCTGCTCATCCACTCTACCCATCATGGCATACGCAATGGGAAGTTGCATCGAGGCATTGGCAATATGTGCCGTTGTGGAGCCATCTTTGAAGTTTACAAGTGCGTGAATAAGGGATTTTGTCTCGATGATGGCATCATAGTTTCCCTCGCCAAAAAGCCATCTGGCCTCTAAGAGCTCAAATATTTTATTGACCATTGTTGCGCTGTCGATAGTTATTTTTTGACCCATCGACCAGTTTGGATGTTTTTGGGTGTCCCCAAGCGTTGCGCCACTCAGTGCGTGCAAGTCCCAATCACGAAAAGCTCCGCCGCTTGCGGTGATTGTCATGCTCGCGATGGCGCGGTTTTGCAACAAATACCAAAGTCCAAAATGCTCACTGTCAATGGGCTGAATTTTGGATGTGTCTATAAACGCACCCGCTGCAACAAGGCTCTCTTTATTTGCAAGTGCGACATGTTTGCCACACTCTATGGCTTTGAGCGTTGGACGAAGTCCTAAAAAACCCACAAGCGCATTCACAACAAACATACTCTGGGAGCGCTCAATCACCTCTAAAATAGCCGCTTCTCCGCATAAAACATTTGCATGCTTGACTTTATGACGATCCACTTCATCGGAGATAACGACGACTTTTGGGGCGTGTTGTACAATCTGCTCATTAAGAAGTGCCATGTTTTTCCCAGCAACCAAAACCTCTACATGTAAGCCAAAACGTGTAGCGATTGCAAGGGTATTGACCCCGATGGAGCCTGTACTGCCAAGTAAAATCAAAGCCTACACCAAACCACGAAGCATCACAACCATCACCACGGAAGCAAAAAGATAACCATCGATTCTATCTAAAACACCGCCATGCCCAGGTAAGATATGCCCACTGTCTTTGACTCCCGCTTTGCGCTTGAGATAACTCTCAAAAAGATCGCCAAAGATAGAAGCAAATGCGACAAGAAAAGTGATGACAAGTGCCAGCGGCGTGCCAACTATATCGATGCCAAAGTAAAAACCAGCGGCTGTTGCGATCAAAACACCGCCAACAACACCCTCAACTGTTTTCTTTGGACTTGTCGGTGAAAATGGAGTCCTGCCAATAGTTTTTCCGACAACAAAAGCACCAATATCTGTCGCCGCAACTGCCACAACAAGCCATAAAAGTGAGATCATCGCGTACTCTTGGTAGAGTGTCCAGATGTAGAGCATCCCTGCGGTTGGATAGAGAAATGGCAAAAAGTTTTTCCATGGAATATTTTGCGAATACGCCACGCCACCAAAAAAGACAACGCCAGAGATAACCAAAAGATCATCGCCATAAGGGTAAAAAAGTGCCACAACCCACAAAAATGTAGCGTAAAAAAAGAGGGAGTTTTTTTCAAGTCCAAAAAGCGCATTGGCTTCATAAAAAGCAAACAGATACACAATACCCAAAAAAAGCCAAGTAACATAAAAATTATCGATAAAGCCAATCCCGCCAACCGCGCCGATGAGCGCCAAACCTGTGAGAATTCTATCTCTTAATGAAGCATCTGTTTTCAATATACTCATAACCATTCCAATCTAAAAAATATATTCGATTATAGCTTATCAAACTTTAATATCTAAGTGATGGAACACTTCACTCTGTACTTCTTCACTCTTGTGCTTTTGTTTGCCGGAGCGTTTTTGCTCCTCTTGCGCCTCTTGTTTTTGGTGCTCTCGGTCTTCATCAATCTCTTGGTTGTCCTCTGCTGGACGCACTTCGATAATCTCTTTTTCAGCTTCACTCACCGCTAAACCTGCTGCAAAGTTTTGCATCTCAACACGCCCCATTTTGGCATTTTGCTCACTTGCAACATTGGCCATCTGCTGATTTACATAGATCGTACTGCCTACGGCATCAAGTGCCATTTTATCCCCTTTAAAGAGTGTTATCGACTTCTATTGTGTTGTATTTATTGTAGAGAACATTTGCGCCCTCTTGCATCTTCACTTCACGTCTTGGTGTAAAATCGACTAAATAGCGTCCCTTTTCAAATACAGAAAAATCCACACACAGTTTTGCAGCTTCGTAGATGATATGGCTTGGCAAAGTTTGTTTATCAGAGACAATAATCACATGCGCAGAGGGACGCTCTTTGAGATGCAGCCATGTATCTTTTGCTTTTGCCTTTTGGAGGAGTTCAATGTTTCCTTTTTCACTTTTACCAATCATCACTTTATAACCGTCAATGAAAAACTGCTCGATTGACTCGCTTTGTCTTACTTTTTTCTCCTGTTTTTTTGCAGGAAAAAGTAGCTCAATCTTGGAGAGATCCTGTGCGTTTTGCACTATTTGTTCAAAGTGTTGCAAAAATGTAATCTTCTCTTGGAGTGAAGCACGTTCTCTGTAGAGATTTTTCGCTTTTTGTTTCGCTTTTTTTGAGAGTTTGAAAAAATATTTTGCAATATCTGATGGCGTTGCAAAGAGAGAATCAAGCTGTATCTCTAAGCTATTTCCCTCAAAATCGCTTACATGTAAGGGGTTTTGATAGGGTTTTAAAAGATGCAAATTTGCCAAGATAAGCTGGCCTAAATACTCATTTTTCTGCGCTTCCTCTTTGAGTGCGTTTTCATCCTCTAAACTCCCAAACAATCGTCTTAGACGTGAGAGTTTTTTTTCCAAAAATGCCAGTTTTTGCTTTTTTACAATATCCAGCCTTGCATCAACGCGCGCCGTGTAGGTCTCTTCTAAAAAACTCTCTATATTTGCGATGGGATACTCTTTTGCCACAAAGGGAGCATTTGGAGGTGCTAGCAGTTTTTGCCCGACGCGTACCTCGCGAAATGAGGAAAAAAGATCGATATGGCGCAGCGCTTCTAGGACAATCTCCTCTTCATCTAAAATGATAATATTGGTATATTTACCCGTAAATTCAAACTGTAAAAAGCTTCGTATCTCTTTATACGCGCCCTTTTGCACTGTTGTAAAACGCAGTATTTTGTCCTCACCAACAAGCGAAACATCCTCAATCTCACAACGATTAAAGCGTTTAAAAAGCACCACATCAAAGGGTGCGTTATAGACTTTAGAACGCGTATAAGCCTTACATGTAAAGATGGCGGAGTTGGAGCGAACCATATCAAAATAGATTTCAGCATCTTTATCAAAGGCAACTTTGACAATGGTGTCTGAGACACGATAAATGGCACTTATCTTTTGAAATTTTTTAAAATAGTTGAGAAGTTGTTTTAAGTGTGATAGTTTCATAAAGGGATTGTAGCAAAATATTGATTTTCCTTATGAAAGCGTCACTCTATTTCTGCCATTTTCTTTAGAAACATACAGAGCATTATCAACTCTTTTCACAGCATCACTTATCTTTTCATCTGCCCCGCAAAGTGTCACTCCAAAGCTACATGTAAGCTGTTCTAAACCCTCAAAATGGTGTTTTGCAACCACATTTCTAAGATTTTGAGCAATCCTATACGCCAACTCAATGGAGCTCACACTCAGCAAGACAAAAAACTCCTCACCGCCCCAGCGCACAAGCACATCATCGCTACGCAGCGAAGCGTTCACACAAGCAACCAACTCTATTAAAACATAATCTCCCACATCATGTCCATACGTATCGTTGATGCTTTTAAAGTGGTCAATATCAAACATAATGAGCGCCAAAGCGTTTTTACCATTTTTAACATCTGCTTGGAGTTTTACGATATGAATCTCAAAAAACTCTCTGTTGTACGCCCCTGTGAGTTTGTCATGGAGCACTTTATCCTCAAGGGCAAAATGTTCATACATCTTTTCGCTAATATCATTAAAAGTGACGATGAAACTGTTTTGTTCATATTTACTGTAATGGATAGCAAAACTGTGTGCGATGCCCTGCTCATCGCCGATTAAGACAATATGATCTTTGGATGCGGAGTGTGCTAAATACTCTATCCAAGTCTCACCTTTAGGAACTAAAGATGTACTAAAATAACCCTCTTTTTCAATAAACTTGTCACAAATACAATTATAAAATTCTTTAAACTCTTGCAAAGAGGAGAAGTTAAAAAACTCTAAAAACTTTTTATTGACATCATGGATTTTTTTGCCATCTGTCACGACAATAATCGTCTCTTGGGTATCTAAAATCCCTTGTGTTTTTAGCAAATGATTTTTAAAAACTATTTTTTGCTGATTTTCCTTAAAAATATAAAGGAGAATAAAAAAGATGAGCGTAGAACCAACAAAGAAAAGAAGGCTGAAATTTTTGCTCTCTTTTTTCAGATAATCATCTTCTTCTTGTAAGATAATGCAGCCTACCACTTCCTTGGTAATGGCATTTTTAAGAGGTAGAAAAGTAAACAAGGTCACCTCATCTACACCAACAACACTAAAAGGTTCTCCTTTGTGTATCTCACTATTGGCAAACTCTCTTTGCGTAGCAGAGAGCTTTGTTTCATCAAAAGCGATAAAGGTGTGTTCAAGCTGTTTTTTTATAGCCCGTTCATCATAAAAACTGGAAAAAATAGTTGCTTCATAATTGCCTTTCTCGTGCGCAAACACCTTAGAATCAACCGCTTTTTTACTGACAAGAAAGCCAGCTTTTGCATTATGCGTAAGCGCAAACTCTTTTGCAAAGGCATGCGCACTAAAAGAGATCTCCACGCTTCCAAGATGCTCTTTTGTAGCATCAAGAGTTTGAAGTGGAAACACGTAACGAAAACCGTTGTAAACGCGCCCCTCTTCAAATCCGCTGACCGCTTCATGGTGCGCATTGACCCACTCAACAGTTTTTCTCACCCCGCTAAGATTATCGCCAAACAGTTGGGGTCTGTGAAAACGTAAAAAACTCTCGTTATTGCGAAGATGAAAATGCAACTGACGCATATCGTAGGTTTTAAACTGCTCATACTCAGACTTTAACAGCGCATAAAGCTTGCTTCTTGCACTATTTTTATCCGCACTATATGCTTCTTGCATCAGCTCTAAAACCTGAGGTTTATTGATAACAGTTGCAAACAGCGCACCCGCAAGGGTTGTATATTTGTTTTGTATAAGCTCGTAATCCTTTTGGACAACATTTTCATGAGATTTTAAAAACTGTTTTTGCTCCTCTTTTTCATAGCCATTTAAAGCAGTCCAAAGGATTCCACTCAAAGTCAGAAAAAGAAGCATAAACAGCACAACTCGTTTCCATGATTTGTACTCTTCTCTCTGCGGTGATCTATTGATGAGAAGTAATAAAATAAAAGCACTTATAGCTACAATAACAAACATAATAAAATAGTTAAAAAGCTCTTCACTTTTTATTTGCGTTACATTCACATCACTCAGTTTTTGAAACATCAAAACGTAAGCCATCGGCAACTCTTTGTTGTCCAAAAGCGTCGTGTTTACTATGAGATAGTTATTTGCTCTATCCACGTCATAGTTTTGTTTGTAGTTGATAAAATGTTTCACTCCAAAAGAGCGAACATACTCTAAAATGGATTTTGAAGCCTCACTATTTGCGACATAGTAGTCTTCTATAAACTGCTTAGTAAATGGTTTTGTGAGCTGTTTTTTATATTTTTTATCCGCTAATACTAGGGTTTGAAATCCCTCTGCTTCCATCTTTTTTGCGATGGAATTAAAATGGGTAATCACTTCTAAATGCCCAAGATAGCGATGTTTATCATCAAAATAGGGAATCATAGCCTTAATGGAGAGATCATGACGTCCCACGCTCACACTGGTCTGCGCTTTTTTGGACGCTAAAAAAGAAGCCAGATCGCTACGAACAGCCAAAAGGTTTTCTTCTTGTGCCTTATCCCAGTTTCTCGCTATGACAAAACCATTTGCATCGATGAGTTGTACCCATACATTTTTAAAATCTGTATCACTTTGTAAATTTTTAGAGAGGAGTTCAAAAATATTTGAAGTAACTTTTTTTTGTTCAAACATTTGCTGAAACTGAGGGTTTAAAGACAAAGAGATAGCGATGGAAAGTGTTGCATTTTTCTTTGTTTGAATATGCGTGTTGAGTTTTTGAAGCGTGGTTTTTGAGATTGTTTCATACTGCTGCACCAGCAGTGCATTGCGCTCATCGGCGATATATTTCTGCCCAACAATAGCAATAAAAAGCACAAGAAGTGCAAATACAACACCTAACATGCTATTCCAATAACGCATCTAAACTCCCCCGCAACTCTTAAAAAACTGTTCTATTGAGATATAATGCCGAAAAAGAAATTAAAAATTAATATTATGCGCTTTAATAATTTTGAAAAACTTATTTTTTCTATTTGCAGAGGCAATATTACTCAAAAAAGAGCTACATGAAACTTCCTCGTGGATTTGGTAAAAACTACTTTACGCTTCGTGCCATCACCGCTACTACTAACCAAGTAACGCTGGACGCACAGTGTTCACGAGTACAAAGTTTTCACATGACTCATTTTGCAAGCGATGTGCTTGAAGCTGAGGAGCAAGAGGAAGAGCTCGCCGCCATTCTCGGTACACTAGAACTCTCACAAAAGCCTTGCCAGTGTAACTGTTTTTACAAAAGACGCACCAAAAAAACCCTCAAACTCCACGCGCACCAAAAATCCAAACCCCAAATTTTTCTAACACTCAATAGCTCCATCTCACCACCAAAAAAACCCTTACATGTAAGCAAAAAAATATCAAAAATTTAAAGGAAAAATATGAAAAATAGTATAAAAATATCCCTTATCACCGTCGCTTTTTTAAGCGCAGTGCACGCGCAGGAGAGCATCGTTTTAGTACCTCTTTCCATCGACTCTACAGCCATCAAAACAGATGAGCTCAAATCCACAGATGCCGTGGAAATATATACAGCCCAAGATATAGAAAAAGCACATGTGCAAAATGTGTATGAGTTTTTAGGAAAAGCAAGTTCACTATTTGTAACAAGCGCGTATGGCAACCCATTTTTACAGAATATTGACCTTCGTGGCTATGGTGTTAATAATGGCTATCAAAATATTGTTGTCACGCTCAATGGAAGAAAATTAAACAATGTAGATATGACACCACAACTCTTATCCTCAATTTCTCCAGACTCGATCGAAAAAATTGAGATTATAAAATCAAGTGGAATTGTAACTGCTGGCGATGGAGCAAACGGTGGCGTAATTAATATTACTACAAAACAAAACAATGACAAAGAGGTGAGTTTTTACGGAGGCACCCATGGAGCTGCTGATGGATCATTTTACTTTGGCTCACATACTGACAAACTTTCTATATCTGTAAATGGTGAAGCTCAAAAAAATGATGGTATTCGAGAGATAGAAAATAAAAATAAAGATCAAAATAGATTCTCTACCTTTGGAACTAATATTATTTACAATCCTTTAAAAGATTTAGAACTACATTTGAATGCTTCAACAACTAAGACGGATGTAATTTACGCAGGTACAATGACGGCAAACGAGTACAAACAAACTCCTACTCAACAAGGCACAGTTGATTATGGTTTTGGACCTTCACTAAGTTCATCAACACATCAAACCTACAGTAGCGATGCAATTGCGCTTGGAGGAACTTATTTTATAAATGATGCTCTTTGCGTCAATCTTGATGTTTCAAATGAAAACAAACAATCAAACTATATAACTTATGGATCTATTTATGATTCACGTTATAAATCCGCAAAATTGTCCCTTGAATATACGAGTGATTTCTATTCTTGGATAATAGGTTTTGATAAAAATAATGGTAATTTTACAAAAGAGTCTTCAACTTTTGATGCTACCAAAGATAATCAAGCTTTGTATATGATGAATCAATTTCGTTTCAATGATTTAACATTAAAAGCTGGTTATAGATATGAAACTGTCAATTTTGATATGAAAAACAAAGAAAATAAAAGTGATTATCTTCACGGTGCAGAATTAGGTATTAACTATTTATTTGACCACTCTAATTCAGTTTTTGCAAACTACTCTCACTCTTATGAATCGGCAAGTTTAGATAGACTCTTTAGTTTTTTCACAAGCTCCTATACAGGATACGTCAATCCTTCAAAAGCAAATAATTTTGAAGTTGGCTATAACAACATCCAAAAAAACAACAAATTAAAAATTTCAACTTATTATATAGCTTTGAGTGATGAAATCTATTACTATGCAGGTGTAAATTATGCCGGAGCAAAAAACACAAACATCGACAAATCACATAAATATGGCCTTGATTTTTATGACAAATTTATCATTAATAAAGAATTGAATCTTGCTCTAAATTATAACTATGTCCAAGCAATTATTGATGCAGAAAAAGCATCCAGTACCATTGACTACTCAGGCAGCCAGCTTCCAGGTGTCAGTAATCACAATATCAAAGCGACGCTTACATATTTGCCAAATGAAGCAACAACTTTGGCACTGACTCAAAGCTATAGAAGCGAAGCCTATGCAGCTGATGATTTTGAAAACAATTTTGCCCAGAAACAAGACGCATATATGAGTACGGACATCTCAGCAACGTATGCGAAAAAAACTTGGGAAATCTTTGCTAAAATAAACAACTTATTGAACCAAAAAAATGGTTTATGGATACACGATGATGCCATCTATCCAGTAAACTTCACAACCACTGCAATCGCAGGATTCAAACTTAAGTTCTAAGGTAAAAAATGAAAATCATAGCACGAGAGTTTTTACGGTATAAATTTTTAAACTCTGTGTTTATGGGGCTTGGGATTGGGAGTATTTTTACGGTTTATGTGCCTCTTGAACCCTCTGTGTATTCGGCGGGTGGCATCATTTTGGCAGTTTGTATGTTACTGGTTGCCAAACTCTATGTCAAGATCTTACATGTGGGCTATTTTTTTAAAATCTCGCTTTTTGTTGAGCTTGTTTTGCTTCTTGGCATCACCTATTTTCTGCTTTTTTCTTTTAACTACACAAGCGCTCTGCTTTATTACATCAGTTATCAGGCAAGCTTTATTTTTGGTTCTTACCTTGTACGCGCCGAAACACTCTTTTTAAAAAAATCAACACTGCTTACCTTTGTGGATGTTGCCAAACAAAAAGGCTATCTTGCGGGTATGGCGCTCTCCTATCTTTTTTACAAGTTCTTAGAATTTGGCTTACATGTAAGCGATAAAAACATGCAAGTGTATGGTATGAATTTAGTTCTTTTTATCAATGAACTTGTTATCATCTTCTTTCTAATAAGATCGTTTACCAAGGAACAAGATGACTTACTCTGAATGGTTTGAAGCACATGCCAAAAAACATGCAAGCATCATCAAAAAGCTGCAAGCCCAAAACTTTACAAAGGAGCAGATTATCGATTATTTTGAGTTTTCAAATATGGTAAAAAACGAAGAAAAATTCTGCCTTTTGTATGAAACGCAAAAAAAATGCCACGATATTCCCTACTTAAACTGCTACTTTTGCGCTTGTCCTCACTTTCGTTTTAAAAATGAGGGAATCGAAAAAATAGAGGAAAAAACGAAATACAGCTTTTGCGCCATCGATGCTAAAGACGGCACGCTTGCGACTTACGGTGATGCCATCCATCAAGATTGCTCCGCTTGTACAGTGCCACATAGTAAAAAATATATCGAGCAAAAATTTGATCTTGACTGGAAAAATGCGATGAGGGAGTGTATGCGATGAACTCTCTGAGCGTTTTTGGAACCGCAAGCGATGCGGGAAAATCGACCCTTTCCTTTGCCCTGACTTACCTCTTGCACCAAAGAGGCGTAAAAGTCGCACCTTTTAAAGCGCAAAATGTCTCCAACAACTCGCACGTCTGCGATGATGGCGGAGAGATTGCCACGCCTCAACACTTTGCCGCGGAGTCTATCGGCATCCCAACTTCCCATTTTATGAACCCCATTTTGATAAAATCGGGCTCCAACAATGCCGCACATCTCATCATCAACGGAGAGGCAGTGGCAGATGTGGGGTTGCATGAATATTTTAAAAATATACATTCACTCAAACCACATGTAAAAAAAGCGTTTAAAAAGCTCTCCAAAGAGTATGAGTGTATCGTCGCCGAGGGTGCAGGAAGTCCAGTGGAGCTCAACTTAATGGACAAAGACCTCTCAAATATTTATGTCGCACAGGAGTTTAAGACAAAAATTGTGCTGGTCGCAGACATAGAGCGCGGTGGCGTTTTTGCTTCTATTGTCGGTGTTGTGGCACTGCTTCCAAAGAGCTTGAAAAAAAATATCATCGGTGTTATCATCAATAAGTTTCGAGGTGACATCACTCTTTTTGAGGATGGCATCGCTATTTTGGAGGAGCGTTTTGGGATAAAAGTTTTGGGTGTTGTGCCATACAAACCCTTCAATCTCGGCTTTGAAGATGCGCAATCACTCACAAACTACACCCAAAATCATGCAAAAGCCATCATAAAAGTCGGCGTTATCAAACTGCCTCATATCAGCAATTTTACCGATTTTGAGCCACTCATTGCCGATGAAGAGATAGAACTCAGTTTCATCACAAATCCAAGCGAAGCCTACCATGTAAACCTACTCATCATTCCAGGAACCAAAAGAGTCATAGAAGATTTGGCATGGCTGCGAGAGATGGGGTTTGAGCAGATTTTAAAAGAGAAAAAAAGAACCATCGTTGCGATTTGCGGCGGATACGAGATGATGTTTGAGCGCATTTGTGACCCGTTGCACATCGAGTCACAAATCGAGGAATCGCAAGGATTTGCAAGGTTTGAAGGTGACGTTGTTTTTAAAGAGAAAAAAGTGCTCAAAAAAGAGAATTATGAGCTCTTTGATTGCAACGTGCAAGGGTACGAGATCCACAACGGAGTGGCAAAAAAGAGTGCCAAAAAGCATAAAAATCTTTATGGAACCTTTGTGCATGGATTTTTTGAAAGTGATGCAATACGCAGCAAACTCTTTAGCAAAATCAATCCCGCTTACAAAGGGTATGATTTTCAACACTACAAACGTCAAAAAATCAAAGAGTTTGCCTTGCATGTAGAGCAAAATGTGGATATCGACTTCATCCACAAAGCGCTTTTGAAAGATTAAAGCTCTTTTTCAATTTCTATTTATTCACTAAGGCTTCACGGTGGGTACCCCAAATCTATCTTTATAGCTGCATTTTAAACAAAGCTCTTCAACGGCTTTGTGGTTTGCAAAACCCTCTCGCATCGCTTTGGCTCTTTTTGACTCAAGTATCTCTTTTAACGGCTTTACATGTAAGTCTCCAAGGTTGATAACGCCCTCGCCATCAAGACAACATGGCACGACAACCCCGTTTGCCAAAATGCCAATATGCGATTTGAGTCCATAACATGTTGCGTGACTTTCATGCTTTGAGGCAAGCGATGGCCACTCAAAATAGCTATCAAAGTTGAGGAGTATTTTAGGTGCAAGACGCAGTGATTTTAGCTTACATGTAAGCACTTCTTCTAAAGATATTTTCTCTAAAAAGTGCTCTTGCAAAACCTCAAAAAGCGCTTCATTAAAAGAGCGCTCCGACAAGGAACTATCAAGATTCCAAACACGAAGGTTGATAAAAGGTTTTGGATAGTTTGCTAGTTTTTCATCGCAAACATCTAAAACCCCTTGCATGTATGCCTCAAACTCAAGATTTAAAGAGTTTTTATTGTACGCATTGAGCGAGATGTTGAGCTGGCGCACAGCGGGGTGAAAGAGCGTACCCAAAGGATTTTTTTTGAGATAATAGCCACTGGTTGTAAGCTCCACTTCAAAGCCATTAGCAAGAGCGAGATCAAGATATTTATCTAAGTTTGAGAGCGTGAGCGGATCGCCCATTACATGTAAGGCAAGATTTTTTGTGTAGGGTTGTAACTCGCCTAAAATCTTCTCAAAAAACTCCAAACTCATCGTTTTTGTGGGCTGGAGTTTTGGCGGACAAAAACTACATGCAAGCCCGCAAATATTGGTAATCTCTACATGTACGCGATGAAAATGGCTCATAAATTTCTCTCTTTTTTCCAACACTTTTTATGTTATGCTTTTACAAAAAAATTCCAAAAAGGATCAAAATGTACCTACATAAAAAAATTGATAATGTTGAAACTATAGCGCAAAAAGCGGGAAAAGGCGTGGGTATGAAGATGTTGCTCTCACCTGATGAGTCTCCAAACTTTGCTATGAGAAACTTCACGATAGAAGCGGGCGGACACATGCCACTGCATACAAATATCATCGAACATGAGCAATATGTTTTAGCTGGACGCGCGCTTGTAACTATCGGAGAAGCGCAGTTTGAAGCTGAGGCGGGCGATATTTTACTCATTCCCGCAAATATGCCTCATGCATATGAAACTCTCGGCGAAGAGACTTATAGCTTTTTGTGTTTAGTGCCAAAACAAGAGGACTGTATAAAGGTTTTATAAAACTTTTTTGCTATAATGCCACTCTCCAACCTCGTGGACAATTGGGAGAGTGGTTGAATCCAGTCGCCTGGAACGCGGC
>JAVHOA010000065.1:0-13270 GCA_036169815.1 Sulfurimonadaceae bacterium | reverse complement strand
GTTAAAGAGATTCGATATTTGTCATTTTGGTACGACAATTTAGTAAACAAGATTATTCCAAGGTATGTTGCGTTTGGAGATATAATTACCGTGGAAGAGATTGAAAATGGTAAAAAATATTTAGCGTCTCAAGGATTGGAAACCAACAAAGCTAATTTATCCAGATTGTTTGGCAATATTAATTATTTTAGCAAATATCAAGATCTGCCGCTAAAGGCTATAAATGAACAGATCTGAAAATATGAGAAGAATAAAGTCCAAAGATACTTCTATTGAGATAAAGCTTCGTAAAGAGCTATGGAAAAATGGCTATAGATACAGAAAAAATTGTAAAAATATTTTTGGGAAACCGGATATTTGCTTTATAGGCAAAAAGATTGCGATTTTTTGTGACAGCGAATTCTGGCATGGCAAGTATCTCCTTGAAAAAAGATATATACCTAAAACAAATAAAGAATATTGGGTAAATAAAATTCAAAAAAATATTGAAAGAGACAAGAAGGTCAACAAATACTTAAAAGAAGAAGGCTGGAGCATTCTCAGATTTTGGCAAAAAGAGATTGAAGACAATTTAGATGAATGTATAAATAAAATCGAACATACTTTTTATACTAATTGTAATCAAAGCCAGATAAAATAATTTCATAATTATAACAGGTGCTTTTAAGAAGCCGCCTATTATAATCTCGTTTATGATTATACTAGATTTATTCTCTGGTGCTGGTGGCTTATCTGAAGGTTTCTTTCGTGTTGGCAGCACTTTTGTCGGACATGTTGAAGCTGATAAGTATGCATCAGATACTTTACGCACCAGAACTGCTTATTGGAATTTAAAAAAAGAAAACAAATTGTCAATATATGAAGATTACCTTTTAAAAAATATTACCCGTGATGAACTTTGGGAAAAAGCGAATGTCACAAACTCTAACGATGTTATCAATACTAAAATTTCCAATGACACATTTGATGAAATAACCAAAACTATTAAACAAAACCTCAAAGATAAAAATTTAAAAAAAGTTGATCTTATTATAGGCGGACCTCCTTGTCAAGCGTATTCTGTAGTTGGAAGAGCCAGAATGAAGGACTCTGTTACATGTGATCCAAGAAACTTTCTTTATCAATATTATGTAAGATTTTTAGAAACCTTTAAACCAAAAATGTTCATATTCGAGAATGTACCTGGTCTACTAAGTGCTGCGAATGGAGAACATTTTGAAAATATAAAAAAAGCTATTGAGAAAGCTGGTTATCATATGGAACTTGATGAGCTCATAGCTTCTGATTATGGTGTACTTCAAGCAAGAAAAAGAATTATTATTGTTGGCTGGAAAAAGAAAAAAAATAAGAAGAAAAAGAATTATAAGTACCCTAACTTTGAAAAGATAGTACACGATTATCGGGTTAAAGATCTTCTTGATGATCTTCCCATAACTGCACCAGCTAAAATAATTGAAGGCAAAGGTGTATACAGAACAAAAACACACCAATACTTAATTGACGCGAATATAAGAGAATCAGGTTTTGACATATTAACCCAGCATGAGACCAGAATGCATAATAAACAAGATTTGGAAATCTATAAAGAAGCAATTGACTCTTGGGATAATGACAAAAAACGTTTATGCTATAAAGAGTTGGCAAATAAGCGTCCTGAATTGATTTCGCATAAAAACACTACTTCATTTACAAATAGGTTCAATGTAATTAAAGCAGATGAGAAAGCTTCACATACCATTTTGGCGCATATGGCGATGGATGGTCACTACTACATACACCCGGATATTAAACAGCTTAGGTCACTGTCAGTAAGAGAGGCCGCTAGGTTGCAGTCATTTCCTGATGATTTTTATTTTGAAGGCCCTAGAACTGCCCAATTCAGGCAGATAGGCAATGCTGTTCCGCCTAAGATGGCAGAGCAGATTGCTAAAAAAATAAAAGAGATTATTTAAGATAGTCATTCATATTAAAAAAACCGGGTCTTGCTATATGCGAAGCAACTTTTTGTTGAACATCGACAAGCAGTTCTTTTCTAAATCTAAAAATTGGTTTCATTCTTGAAAATGCTTCTTCATTAATACCAGTGACGGTATGTAAATCAAAAATAACTTGATATGTCTTTTGGTCATAATTAATGATAGGAGTTGTAATAATATTGTCTCCTATGATGTGTATTGCTCTTAATTTCGTTTCTTCTGCTAGGATGTTTTGAAAATTATAAGGTATTAATAAGCCAAAAATAAGTCTTAACTTTTTTCGTTTTCCTTGAACAAAATCACAGTCAGTTTTGACAACATGTCTTTTAATCACTTTTTTCATTTTATCAAATGGGAAAAAATTATATGTCAAATGTATTTCTGAATTTTCAATATATCCATTTACATGGAATAATGCTTGTTTTATAGCATCCTTAGTAGTTAATAATTTATCCAACCAATCATCTTTATCAGTTGACACAGTTACCTTAAAATCTGATGCTTTATTGTTCTCAAATGGAGAGTTGATAGCATTAACTGCTCTATAAGCACTTCTCAACATTCCTCTTGACCAATTTTCCCATAAATTTGTAATTTTTATGTATGTTCCACTTGTAATATACTCATATTTATTAAGCACTATTTTTAAGTTTTTATATTTTTCAATATCATTCAAAATAGACTGATTCAAGATATAAGAGTCTATCCCTTCAGTATAAAAATCATTTAATACCAAAATATCATTTTGATCATCTATTCTATCAATGAGTTCAATAAACTTATTGAGTGGTATTGCAGATATTGACTGTTTAAAAAAAGTTGATTTTTCTCGTTCAATAATATCAATAGGTGCTTCGTGCAAGTATTTTACATCTTCAAATGCTTTCCAATCAATATTGATTTCAACTTCATGATCAAAATCTGTTTTTGTGATAAGTTGAATTACTTGCCCTAATTTATGACTACCAAACCGACCTATACCTTTTTCTCCCAGAGGAAGCCTCTTATACAGTTTGCTTCTTTCGGTGTTACCTATAAGTTTTTCTTTAATATCTGTGCCTGGTTCTAACCAATGATTGACTATAAGACTATAATTCATTCCTGAACCATTGTCTTTTATAGTAATTTCACCTATATTTTTTTTGTCAATATAGTTTAATTGTACATCTGAGTATGTGGCATCAGCATCATAAGAATTTTTTACTAATTCAAATAATGCCAATCCCTCATCTTTAATTAATTGATTGCCTAGCTGAAGGAGCAGTCTTGCTCTTGGTTTGAAGAAATGTTCTTTATTACTCATAAACGACCCTTTACGCTATATTTTTCCAAAATTTTGGCACTATTAGGACTACCCATAAATGTTGCTATCTCTTTACTTTCTTTGATACTAATCCACAATTCTTGTTTCTTGGAATATTCACCAAGATCATCACTTAATGCATATTGTTTAATCAAGCTATTCATTAAAAACATAAGATTATATAGGTAACTTTCTAAATCTTCTTCTAAACATTGATTTTTCCAAATCTTTTCCATATTAAACTTATTATTTACAGCATCAGTATATTGGTATAAAACTGATAACGAGTAAGGTATTACGGCAGCTCTCATTTGTCCAATTGACTTTTTGCCTTGGCCATGAACTCTTTCCATTTCTCTAAACATAATTATTTTTGAAATCATGTTTTCATAGTATGCTCTATCTATTTCAGGAGGCAAAGTTGGCTCTTCTGGGCTTATCTGCTCAATAAAGTGTCTGAAGATTCGCTCTCCACCTTTTTTTACCATATACGGTTCATCACCCCAGGCACAAAAGAATTTTGCCATCTGTTCTTTTGAAAAACGCTTTTCTTTTGGATACTCTTTTTCGATTCGATTCTTATTATTGGCTATTTTAAGTTTTGTGTTAAACTCACCCTTAGATCGCTCAAAAAACCATTTTAAATTATTTGGAGTCAATACGCTCTCACTAAGTGTCTTTATTTTCAGAAGTTGCAGATTTCTTGAGTTTAAATCAACCCTTGACACTTTTGACTGTGCATTGGAAAATTCGCTGATGTTGTTGATGAGTTCTTCCAGCTCTTTTTCATTCGTTTGCTTGACAACATTGATTTTTGCCATAACTCGGACATTGCTTATATCAATTCCGTCTTTTTTGGAAAAGTATATAGTCGCTGTCGTTTGGCCGCCATTTACAATTTGAAAATCAGTGAGTGATTCTATATGCAGTTTATTGTTTTCTTCAAAAGTTTTAATACCAGTCGCGGTAATCGTTAGACCGTTATTGTAGGCAATGAATTTTTCAGGCTCATTTTTAATGGTCTCCCTAATGCCTTTGTTAACCCCCTTGAAGTCTAAAAAGGAACGAACATTTTTTTCCAGAAGTCTGCTGCTGTACTGTTTGTACAGTGCTGCAAGTATCTCGGCATTCAGTACACATAAATACGATTCAAAATTACTGTTTTCGACAGCTTTTATCGCTTCTATACTGTAGTTAAAGTCTTTTTTTAAATCGATAGTTAAAACTTCCCTGTGTCCCTGCGAAACCATTACATTGAATAAGAAGTTCAGATCTACCAGTCTTTTCAATATCAAAATTTCTTTTTTCTTGTCCTGACCAGGAATTTTAATGGTTCGGATTATTTTTTCATCATTGAAACTAATATTTTTTGGCTGAGGAGTTTTACCCAAATTGGAAATAGTTACCGTTAAAGAAATAAGAAAAATTTCTATAACATCAAATTCATCAAACCCCTCCAGTGACTCTAGTTTTGAGGCTAGTACTGTTACTTTACTAGAATCCTGGAGAGTATTGAATAATTGGCCGTTAAATGCTTTTTTTACCATCTTTTCAACACGGTTAAATTGACTTTCATAATCGGCTTTTTTTGAAACGAGTAATGTTTCGATTTTAGATGTTTCATCAATAGTGTTCTCATCAATAATAAAGAGTTGCAGCCGCTCTCCGGAAGCATTTACAGTGTATGCATTCAGTTTTAGATTATCATGCTTGTCGTCCAAATATGCTTCATTGTAATCTTCCGAATCTACAAGTTTGGCATCAAGCATTGACAGAGTGACCTGCGATAAAAGATTGGTTTGTGAAATAAAACCTTCTTCGTCACGACCGTCGTTAAGGAGACTTTGTCGAAAGTCAATACGTTCTTCAATATCAGTCATGATATTTCTTTGCTGATACGATAAATTCACTAAGATAACTTAAATGGAGTGTATATTGAATACTGCCTATGGCTTTGGGCGTATTTGACTTGGTAAGTTTGGGGAATTCCGGATTATTACAATCGTAAGCAACTTCTTCAAGAACCTCAAAACGGTAGTTATCATATTTATATATGTTTTGTGCAGTAATATTTTTTTGAGACAATGCTTCAAGTACTACTGATACATCTCCCATTTTGTTGATTATCATATCTTTCACATCGGTAAACAACAAACGCAGCGACTGTCCTTCTTCCGAGTTTGTTTCTACAGATAAGACCAGAAGCTCTAAAGCTTTGTCAGCTTCCGCTTCCAGCTGGTATTCACTTGATATTTTTACAGACAGTTTTGACATTTCTTTGGTTTTTACTTCAATGTTCTTTTGGTCAAACTCAAAGTCATGCCCCTTGTCATAAGGACCTTTCCATGAATGTAATAAATCATTGAGATGAGATGAATTGCAGTCTTCAATCAATGTTTTAAGTACAAAGAGCTCACCAAAAATACCTTTTATAATATCCTGCGATAATTTTTCTGACTTCCTGTCATCAAAAAATTCGCTCCATTTATAAAACATTTGGATAAATATTTTTGAATACTCATATACATCCGCCAATTTGTATATGCGTTGATAAATTGAAATGACTAGATCATTGAAAAGGTCAGTATAACTGCTGTCTGTCAACTCCAGGACTATATATCCGGTATCATTGAAAAAACTCATTGTCAAGTTTTGCTTGACAGAAGTCTGGAAATCAACATTATGGACTTTTGGAAGTTCCAACAGTAAACATCTGTTCTGCTTTGAGTTAAACCCAAGGCTTACTTCAGGAATAGAGTCACCATCATCTATTCTTGTATATTCAAATTCACTCTTGCCTGTATAGGTTAATCCTGCCCAAAGAATGTCTAAATTATCTGATTGTATCATTCTAAAACCTCTGCATAGTCTTCAAACTCCTCATTGTCTTCTTCTGACTCCGGCTCAATATGAAATTTACTTTCCAGGTAGTTCCCACCGATTTTACTGTCAACTTCGGGAATTCCTATAGCGTAACCAATCAACGGAATACTTGTGTCCAATGTTGCTTTCAATGCATTTAATTCAGGGATTTCTTCCCCATCATATTTAAAGACAGACTCCAAATCCATCAGATAAATAATCAAGACACCTTCTTCATCGGTCATTTTCCTGCGAAATGCTTTTTCAGGAACTCCAGTTTTATCAACTTTCTTTTGAATATCAGCATCTGACAGATCTTTATATTTCTTTTTTAAATCTATAAACAGCTGCTCTTTAAACTCTTTAGCAGCTGATAAGATTTCTGTTTTCTCCAAACGTACCTGCATATCTTTTCCGCCGCCTAAAATGTTAGATGAACCTCCGCCGGCTGCAAAAATTTGATTATCTAAAAGTTCATTAGCCCATCTTGTTACCGGTTTCAACCCGCTTCTTACTGCTTTATTGACATCCAGAGGCAGCCCTGAGTCGGATGCTTTAATTTTCGCACCATTACCAGAGACTTTAATTACTATTGACCATTTTATAAGTTTTTTTTCTTTGGAACAGAGCTTGATATATTCCTCTAATTCTGAAAAATGATTTGTTCCTTCTTTGTCTACCGGATCGTAAAAAGTATTTGGCAGTTTAAAAAAGTCAAAGAGCTGATTAACATTCTCAATTTGATATTCTAGGTAGTCAGGATTGTTTTTATCATCATATTTAATTTCAAACTTGTCTTTGATTTTTGAAATATGAGATACCAGCGATTCCCATGCTCTTTTTATCTTCTTATCGTCTATATGAAATTTTGTCGTTTGTATCAAATGGTCAGAATATGACCAGTTTACTTCTCTTGTATTTTTTAAAATTGAAGGACGTGTCAATTTTAGGACACCGGGGTGCTTCAGTACACGCAATGCAAAATTATCAGGAGTGTTCGCCGGATTACGATTCATCTCAATAAATTTTTGCTCCAGGTCCTCAATGGTAGATGTAGTTTGGTCAAACTTGTCCAATCCGTCCTGCGTAGCAAAAACTTTGCAGCAGTCAATATAGCCAGGACGATAACCGAACCACCTTCCCATCTGCAACAAAGTATCAGAGTAGTTGGTATTTCGAATAAAGTAATTTATTGTCAGACCTTCAAGAGTAAATCCCCTGGACAGCCTGTTTCCGCCAATTGCAATGTATTTTTTTGCATTGCCTTCAGGATAGGTCAAAGAATCTTTGGTTTCACTGTTGATTGCTTTTACTTCTATGTCACTAATAGCATTGATGAGTAATGGTTGAATATCTTTAAATGTCCTAGGAGTTAAAAAATCATCTTCATAATCATCTGGTAAATATCTCCCAATATTTTCCATAATATATGCATAGTACTTATTCCATATAATTTCAAAATTTGCATAAATTCCATTTTTGTCTGACGGAGAATCATTATTTAATAAGCTTATAAGTTCGTTAACATAGGTTTGTACATTATTCTTAGTTTTGGTTTGCCATGTTGTAAATCTTGAAATATGTATAAGCATTGTGTTGTGCGGCTGAAACATTTTTGATTGATACATCTCTTTCTCTCTGCTTGTACGAATTGCTGTTGAAATTATGAAGCATTTAATCGCATCTTTAAGAGAGTTTGGAAGAACCCCTTCAGGTGGGAAATTATCCTCTTTCTTGGTGGCTCTTGTATCTTTATCTATACTGAGTGTTGGCTGTAAATCATCCTTGTTTACTCTATGCGGAAAAGACTGCAAATAATCATCAATGGCAGAGGGAACCAGGGGATCTATCTTTTTAACTTCATTCAGTCTTGTTTCAAAAAAGTGTTTGGCTCCTATGTAGTTTGGAGGCGGAAAAAGAAGCTCTATAAAATCATGAGGAAAAAGGCTCGCTTCCTGATCAAATTCTTTGGTTTGACCGGCATCTGTTATCTTCCATTTTGTTAACGGTTTTTCATTCCTATCCTGCAGTACATTGCTAAAAGGGGTTGCTGTATATCCTAAGTATGTTTTCTTATTAAACAAAGCTAGAAGAGCACGAATATGCCCATTGATGATTGATGCATACTCTATTCCTTTATGTCCCAAGTTGTTTAATGAAGCATTGTCTGCTTCATCATCAATAATCAGAAAAGGAATTTCAATTTTGTCTTTGTTCTCGTTAAGATAGTTGTCCAGCCATAAGATAAGGTTTTTAAGGACGCCGGTGTTCTTTTTACAGACTAGAACATTTGTATGGTTTAAATTAAAGTCGGCTTCTTTCATATTTTTTTTAAAATCTGTATTCACCGATGTCGGTATAATCACTTGATTTACATCCCTGTGTATTCCCAATGTTCCAAATGAATGAGGATCACCGACTCCGATAAAGGCTCCATTGATATATTTTCCTTCAACTTCTTTTTCTATTCTTATCTGAGTCTGTATTCTCAAATCTTCCATTATCCCGGATAATACTATAATCAGATCATAACCCACATCTATAGCACTGTTGATTACAGCATTAAAATTTGAAGTTTTTCCAGATTGAACACTTCCAACAACCAAGCCTCTTACGAAATAAGCTTGTTCAGACTCCGGATTTCCGAATTTTTTAATAATTTCAAGACTTGACCGTTTAGTCTCGTCTATGTAATCATTTGAGCGTCCTATCTTTTTTAGATAGGCCATATATCTTGCTCTGTATGTATTTATTTCATCGCTCTCCCAGCCAAGTTCTTCAATCCTTTCTTTGGTCAGCCAAAGATTGTTTTTTGCATCTTGGCTGGTCAAAGAAATACTGGGTGTCATCCCGGCTTGATTTTGATGTCTTGACTCTTTGATTGCAGTCTCATAAAGTTTATTAAACTTGTCTTCATTCAATAAAGGAATAGCTCCTGCATCTGACAACAAATCTATTGTTGATTTTACTTTTGATTTTAAAGACTGTGATTCAAAGAATTCTCTACTTACAAAACCTTTTTCTTCTTTTTCTTTATTGAAAAAATTATTTATATATGTGTTTATATGATCTATATGTTGTCTATTTGTCATTTAATATCTTTAAAATCTCTTGAGGATATGAATCTGTTTTGTAGCCTAGTTTCGGGAGTACTTCTCTTTTTATTACTTTAATATCTATACCGGCAAGAATAAGACTGTTGATTGTTTTTAACAACTCTTCAATAGAAAGGTTATCGTTACTTTCCACTCCAAGAAAGACCTTGTCCTCGTGAGTTTGTCTAATATCACTGATTTGTGTGTTAATCATTCTCAATAATACTTTCAGATGTGCTTGACCAGAGGAAGACAGTTCATTATTTAGTGCTTGTATGATTGGAAAGTGTGTGTTTACTTCTAGTAGCATGCCTTTATTGGAAGCAGTACGCTCAAACAAGCTGCTTGTTTTTTCTTTTCTAGTAGGAAATTTGTTTGTACCTCTGTTAAAAAACTCTTTTTTGGCCTCTTCTTTTAAGTCATTGATATAGCTTTCAAAAGCATCTTTTAAATCATGAGGAATTATGACTTGTGATTTTGCAACATTTAAGTGCAAAAGATGATCTACACTATTACCGATTTCGACTCTCAGTCTGGCAAGCTGAAGCCTAGGTGCTTTTTTAATAAGACCGTTCCATCCTCCGAATAAGATTATTCGATCAGCTCTATAGATATAGATACCTTCCATGTCTGTAAGACTACGGTACTTGGTGGTCCAGAGGGTAAAATTACTTTCTTTTGTCTCGTCAATGCTTCTTGCGGGTAAAACAAATCCTTCCAGTTTTATTGAGTCTGAACCAAAACTTTTCTGTTTAAATTCAACAGAGCGAAGACCACTCTCATCTGCAGGAAAAGGATTGAATGCTTTTAAGCGGAGATTATTTACACGCACCTGCAGAGGCGACTTCTTTCGCTCCATAAAGCGGTGAAAGACTAAAGACAAATGATCAGTAGCAACTTCAGTAATTTCGCGCTTTAAAGCCTTTCTGCGATTGTCTTCTTCCAGGTATTCTTCGTATTTATATAAACCGTACCAAATTATAATAACATTTGGTTCATAATTGTCAAACTGTCCAAGGTTATCTTGATTTTGTGTTTTATAGGCACGAATTATTTGTTCAATTTCTTCTTTGGAGTTAACTATTAATTGCCATTTATTCGTTCTCAAAGCATTTAAATCCCAAGTTCTGCCAAAATACTCACTTGTGCCTTTTTTTCTGGAAAGAACAGTAAATTTTCTAGTTTGTGAAAATGAAGCTGTTTTCATTCCTAAACCAAAACGGCCCAAGTCTAAAGCAGCACGCTGGCTGTCAGGTGAGTTGCTGGGAAAATGCATACTCGATTTCAGAGCTTCTTCATCCATTCCATCACCGTTATCAGCTAAGAACAGCGTGAATGGCTCTTCGTCCATTTTAATTAATATTTCTATTTTATCGGCATGCGCAGATATAGAATTGTCCATTAAGTCAGCAAGTGCTGTTTCCAAGCTATAGCCTTGCTCGGCAATAGATTTGATAAGATATTCTGGATTTGGTGTGACATCTTCATATTCAATCATCACTTTCCTTTCCAAAAAAATACATTGCTACAATTAAATTTGCATACTAACTATGGATTATAATTAAAATAATCTTATAGAACTATTTTTAATAGTTATTTTCCCACTTAACTCATATTCAAAAACCTTAGCACCAAATTTTGCTATAGCTTCATCATAAGTTGGGTTTGTCTTACAGTATTCTAAAAACTCATCTTTTACAATGTTTCTTTGCTCGATATCTCCAAACTTGGCAACAAACTCATCAACATCATAAATAACTTTTGCAAGCCCTTTATTAAGAAGCTTGTTTGTACCATCGCTTTCACCAATCCTATGTGGCAATACATATATTTCCTTTCCCATTTTCAAAGCATATTCCACGCTTCTCATCGTTCCGGAGTCTATATCTGCATAAGTTACAATGAGAATATCTCCCAAAGCAACAACCAACTCATTGCGAAGAGGAAAATTATATTTATTTGATGGTACTCCGGCTTGAAACTGGCTTAGAACTAATCCATCTCTTTCTATATCTTCAATAATATTTTTGTTAATTGCAGGGTATCTCTTGTCAAGCCCTGTTCCCGCAACCATTATGGTACTGTTTGCTCCGGCGGCTTTATGACATATAGCATCCACGCCGATAGCACCTCCACTGACTATACAAACTCCAGCTTGTGACAACTTAGATGCAATGTCATGTGAAAATTGCCTTGCATACTGATTTGGTTTACGACTGCCAACTATAGAAATCTTTGGTCTTTTTAGCAGTTCTGTATTGCCTATATAAAATATCGCTTTGGGATACTTCTTCATAGTATTAAGCTCTGGAATATGGAAGTCTACAGTTTCAATCATAGCTTGCCCACAATCACAATCAATAGTCTTTTTATCCAATCAAACACCTCTTTTTCTTTAGTAATATCTGACAGATGCGTTTTTCCAAAAAATATTATATTTTTAAGTTTCAAACTCTTTTCAATATCTTTCAAAGTATTGGTTGTGGTTAAATAATCAGCCACTATATTATTTACAAAATTTACATCTATATTATTGCTCTCATTTTTGAATATAAAAAACCATGTTGATATATTAGTCCAAGACTTGCTGTGTTCTATCTCCAAAAATCCTATATTAAAGCCTTTGAATTTAAAGCTGCCATATATATACTTTCTTAATATTCTTTGTTCAGTGTAATATTTTGTCGGGATTTTGCCTTTATCATTCTCTTTTGGAACAAACTCTATGCACTCTGAAATATATGCATTTGATATGTCCTTATGATTTTTTAATGAATCGAATAATGTTTTAAAATCTTCTATATTAAACAGTTCACTTTCTGGTTTATCACCACCTTGCGATGTTGTTGAACTTTTAGTTGGCTGTAAATTTTCATCTCCGCCATTAACAGCCCCTTCAAAACTGCCGTCAACTGATTTATCTACATCTTTTGGCACTATAGGATTATTATTATTTTCACCTATAAATATCGGATGAAGTTCTGTATTGTCTAAATCTCCAAAATCAGTTTCAATAAATATTCTCTTTTTTGTAATGTACTTCGATGAAGGAGGTCGATTGATAATATTGCCCCTGTTAAAGGATGGCTTTTCTTTTGAAAATTTAGGTTTTCCAATATCAATGCCATTTATATCAATTGATTTGTCTATGTAATAATTTATTTGGCTAAAACTATATTTATAATCATCCTGATATATTCCAAGCACGAGTATTTTTGGTTTGCCGGCAGTGTTAATTTGCTTAGATAAAGTTTTAATATTAAAAATGTCTTGATATGGAAACAATGCTTCAATTCCTACAAACTCTTGTTTTTTTGAAAGTTTAGCTCTTTGCCCCAGATAATATTTAAAAGTTTCAAATGAGAACTTATTTTCTAAAAAATTACATATAATTTTTAAGTCAGATTGGTTGGCTTTGCTTTTAACACGAAGTTCTACCTTGTTTTCATCTATTCTTTTAAAACTGTTTGGGAAATAGAGATAGCTAAAGGTATTGTTTAATATTGCATCTTTTAAAGCAGAAGATTTAAAATGAAAGTGATTAGCAATAGTATAGTGCGGAATTATTAAATCATATTCTTCATAATGTATGTAATAGCAGTTTTGTTTCAGGAAGTACTCTTCCATCTTTTCATCTGTTATAACTTTTTTATCGGTATCAGATAGTACATCTCTCATTTTATGTATTTTAGGCAGTGCACGATTATCAATCTCATATGATGCTACAAAAACATCATCTCCATAGCCAATCTGGCTTTTTTTGAAAAATTTGCTGCCGACTTTATATCTTTTATGCAGCTCCTCAGGCGGTGCTTCCGCTACAGGATACCAATTTTTACCATTTAAGTCTGTGTACTTAAATATTACTTTAAAGTAAAAGGGTGATGTTTTAATTTTAAAATCACCAACAGAAACTATTTCAAGCTCTGTGAACTTGTATTTTTCCAATAATTCATCTATACTTTTTGAAGCCATGTCATATCATCCAGTTAACTTAATTCTTGTAGAGTTAAGTTTGTTGTTGGATATGACAA
>JAVHOA010000064.1:0-13321 GCA_036169815.1 Sulfurimonadaceae bacterium | reverse complement strand
CTCTAGCCAACTGAGCTATGCCGGCTTTGAATTTGAGCCAGAATTATAGACAAATCTATTTTAAATGTCAAGATATTTTTCTTAAAAGTTGATTTTTTCTCCATCTTTTAATATTTTTACTTTAAATTCGCCTTGGTAGAGGGCTATTTCTTTTGTCATCTCTTCTAAAAAAAGTGGTTTAATATGATTAATATAAATATTAATATAACTTTTTTTCATCATTTTGAGCTTTTGGAAAAGAAGTTTTGGAGTTAAATGTTTCGAGTCATACGCTAACTGTTCCATTCGTGATGGAAAAGAACACTCCACTACCAATGCTTTTATATCCTCTCTTAAATCTATATTTTCAATCGTACTTTCTAAACTATAGGTGTCCAAGGAGATAATCACTGAGGTATCATTTTTTGTAACAATATAACCACAACTTGCAACTGTATGATCTGTTTTATAGGGCTCCAAATAGATATTTTCTGCCAGCTTATACCTTTTATTCAACTCTATCTCTTCATAAACAACGCTCATGGCATCGGTGTGTAAAAGTTGTATAGTCGCAAAATCTGGCCAGACTCTGTTATTTAAAAAATCCTCTTTGATTGAAGCTAAAGTCTCTTTAAGTCCCAAGATTTTTAATGGTTTTTTACGTGCACCAAAGTAGCTATCAAGGATATAGGCGATATCAACAATATGGTCTAAATGTGAGTGAGAAAGCCAAACTGCTTCTATTTGGGCTGATTTTTTTCCAAGTGGAATCAGAAGATTTCCAGCATCTATAACATTTTTCTCATCGATGTAAAAAGCGCTTGTTCCAACATCAACCCCTTTTGTCCCATATGCGCCTAAAATGGTAATCTCATTCATGATTGAACCTGTCTGCAAATTTTTCTCTTACATGTAAGAAGCGTTCAAGATTGTCAAAGAAAAGATCCACAAGTTGTGGATCAAAATGTTTTCCTCTTTCTTTGTGCATCAGTTCAAATATCTTCTCATCTTCCCATGCTTTTTTATAAACTCTATCGCTTCCAAGTGCATCAAAGACATCTGCCATTGCTGTAATACGACCATAAATATGGATATTTTCTCCCTCTAATCTGCGTGGATATCCTGTTCCATCCCATTTTTCATGGTGCTCATAGGCAACGGTTGCGGCTGTTTTTAAGAGTGCTCTCTTAGAGGATTTGAGCATTTCATATCCAAGTTCTGCATGCGTGTTCATAATAAGACGTTCCTCTATATTGAAGCTACCGGGTTTGTTTAAAACTGCATCAGGAATGGCAACTTTACCAATATCATGCATCGGAGATGCTTCTTTAAGACGCAAAGATTCCTCTTCACCAAGTCCATAAAGCTTTGCAAGGATATAGGAGTATTCAGCAACTCTTTTAACATGGTTACCCGTCTCTTTGGACCTGCTCTCTCCAATGGCACCCATCGTAAAAACAACCTCTTTTTGCGTTTGCTCTATCTCATCTAGTAAAAGAGATGTTGTAACCGTTTCAGCAGCATAGGTTGAAGCCAGCATAATATATCTCAAATCGTCTTGAGAAAAGAGCTTTCCATCAAGTTTATTGACTACCTGAAACGCACCTATAATATCTCCATCCGTGTTATGCATCGGGATAACAAGTAAGGTTTTTGTTTTATACCCTGTTTGTTTATCCACCTCAGGATTAAATTTTGGGTCACTATACGCATCATCAATAATCAGACGTTTATTGTGCATGACCGCTTCGCCTACAATACCCGAATCTATGGGAATGCGGATATGTTCAACTCCATGCCCTACTTTTGTCCAAAGATATTGTTTGTCTTTTGAAACTACCCAAACCGTACATCTATCAGCACGCACAAGCTGTCTTCCCATATCTGCAAGTAGCATTAAAATATCATCTGCAAAGCGCTCCGCAGAGATTTGAGTTATATAGGAAAATATAATCTCTATAAACTCTTTTGACTCTATATTATTTTGCATATTCAACCTACTTTGTCATCATTTTATGAACACCCCATGGATGGTTCTCTTTTACGAGCGGTAAAAAGTATGCTGATACACTATCATTATAATCTTGAACTAAAACTTCAAAAATTGCTCCAGCTTTTTCGAATTCAAGATTTTTATAGTAGCCCATCGCTTCTATGTAAAGCTTTGTAATCTGCTGATTCATCTGGCTATTTGGCATCAATTCATAAAGCAATACCGCTTCATCTTTCCCTTTGACTTTCACTGGTTCTATTGCTCTTATTAAAAAATCCTCTTTTAAACGCGCGACCGTAAACTCTGTTATAAGAATATTAACCCCATAATTTTTTGTAAGCCCCTCAACGCGTGAAGCTAAGTTTACGCCATCGCCAATAACGGTGTAGTTAAAACGGGTATTTGAACCCATATTGCCAACAACCACATCATCGGTGTTGATACCAATTCCAATACGAATTGGTTTGATTCCCTCGATGGCAAGCTCGTCATTGAGGATTTTAAGTCGTTCAATCATCACTAAAGCGGTCTTACATGTAGCGTCTGCGTGGTTGGCAACATCCACGGGCGCATTGAAAAATGCCATAACAGCATCACCAATATATTTATCCAGCATGCCACCATTTTCCAAAACAGCATCAGTCATCGGCGTAAAATATCTATTTAAGAGTTTAATAAGCGATACCGGATCCATCGATTCAGAAATGGTTGTAAACCCGCGTATATCACTAAATAAAATAGTAAGTTCTTTTTTTTCTCCACCAAGGGCTAACGCCTCTGGATTTTTAATCAGCTGATGGAGCAAATCTGCCGAAAGGTAGCTTGAGAAGGCATTTTTTAAAAAACGGCTTCCTTTTTCTTGAATGGTAAAAGCCAAAATCTCAATAGAGATAGCACTGAGTAAAAACGCCACAAGAGGATAAAAAGCATCACTATAAATATTGTATTTTACAAAAAGCGCGCGCACGAGTACATAGACAGCTGCATAAGCCACGCTATCAATAAGCACTCTATATGCAATTTTTTTAATAAATAAAAAGAGTACAAAAGGTAAAAGTACCATCAAAACAATCAAAGTCGGCGTGATATAAAGAGGCTCTGTAATAAGATGATCGGCAAGTACATTTGACAAAAATGTATAGTGCAATAATGGTCCAAACATCAGTCCCATAGGCGTTGTAGCCACATCTCCAGAACCAACATCTGTAATACCCAAAATAACGATTTTGCCTTTAAAATACTCTGGTTTGATTTTTCCCTGCGCCACATCTAAAAAAGAAACGATGTTATATTGATTTGCATCGTAGTAGTTTAAGCGAACAAAACCTCTCTCGTTGAGATTCATTTTATAGTTGCCAAGGCTTACATGTAAGGGGTCGACTCTTTTTAAATCCTCATTGAGCGCCAGACGAAGTCCCTGTACGCCAAGCGATGGAAAAAGAAGATTGTTAAAATAAACAGCAACTGGATAGGAACGAAGCAGATGATCGGATTCACTCAAAGTCGAGAAGCTTCCACTCATGCTGCAACTCTCCAAAACAGGAAGAATATTTATCTCAGCAAACTCAGCTGAGACAAATTTTGGATTTTTATGCGTCGCAATTTGAGACTGAAGCAGATCAAGTGTGGAGCCACTGAGGGCATCCTCTTGCGCTTGGGTGATATTTTGTGTGGAATCATGACGCAGAAAAAATCCGCATACACTGTTTTGAAGCCCTCCAAGAGCAGAAGCCAGAGCAGCATCTTTATCTTGTGTCGTATTTTCAGAAAAGATCATATCCATCAAAACAACATCGGCCTGATTTAATTTTTCAATTCCTGTTGCAATAACCCCTCTATCCCATGGCCATCTTCCATAATTATTAACACTTTTTTCATCCACAGCGACAAAGACAATTTTCTCACTTGGCGTTTTCTTTTGAAGTGCAAAATTCACATCGTTAAAATGTAAAGAAAAGCTCTCAAAAGGCTCTACTTTATAATGATGTAGCGCTAGACTGAGCGCTAAAATCGGAATAATTAAAAGTAAATAGTAGAGTTTTTGTTTCATTGCATTGATTTGATAATATCTTCAAAATGGTTAAATGAAGCGTTTGTGTCATTAGTAAATGAGCTCTCCACAACTTTTTTCTCATCAAAAGAAACCCTATTTCCAGCACTTAAATCAAACTCTTTGACAATTTGCGGTTTATTTCCAGCGAGCTCTTGGAGGTACTGCTCATAGGCTGCAAATTGTTGCTTTTTGTAGTTGTTAAACTCTTCAAGCACTTTTTTTCTGTAGAGTTCAAACTCCTCTTTCATACTTGAAATCCCTATTTTTCCCTCTTGAAGTGAGATAGATTTCTCTTTTTCATCAGAGTTTACGATAAATGTTGTGCCTTTGATTCCAATAATGGCAAAGGGAGTTTTTACATCTAAAGCGTTATTTGCAGTTCTTGAAGTGATTTTGTAATACACAGAACCACTTTTTTGCTCCGCTTTATTGAGATTTGCAAAAAAGATAGATGAGGATTTATCTAAGACAACCTTTGAGCCATCTATCAGTTTTAAAACTGCGCTTGCACTTGAAGTGGTTGTGACCATATCTCCTTTTTGAATTTTTACTCCCTTGGTTGCATTAATTTTTTTAATGCTTCCCTCGTGAGAAATCTTCACCATTCCCTTCACTCCATCAACAGCCCCAACAATCTTTGCATCTGCCCCAAGAGCCAAAGAACACATCACACTGACAATCAAAAACATAATAAAACGCATACCGTCCCTCCATATTTATATGGTTCGATTATAGCAAGAATATCGATATAATTGCATAAATTTAAAGAAATATTTTTTAAAGGCAATCCCTTGCTCACAATCCTATTTTCTCCATCTGAGGGTAAAAACCAAGGTGGAAATGCAACAAAAAAAGAGCTTTTTGGCTCAGACAAAGCACGAGAAGAGATTCTCAATGCTTACAACCAACTCATAGCAAAAAAAGAAAAAACATCACTAGAAAAACTCTTTGGTATCAAAAACCACAAAGATTATGAGCCCTATCTTGGCGGCTTGGACAACTCGCAACTCATGTGCGCCATTGAGCGTTATAGCGGCGTGGCGTATGAATATCTTGCCTTTGAGACGCTTGAACAAGAGGCCCAAGCGTATCTGAAAAAAAATGTACTTATCTTTTCAAACCTCTACGGACCGCTTTTTGGTGGCGATACCATTGCCAACTACAAAGTACACCAAGGCGTAAACATAGGAACGATTGCGCCTGAAAAATACTACAAAGAGCGTTTTTCCTATCAGCTTGATCTAGCTCTTGGCGACAATGAAATCCTTGATCTGCGTGCTGGGTATTATGAAAAGTTTTATAAAACTGGCAAGCCCTCCACAACTTTGAAATTTTTAAAAGATGGAAAAGTTGTGAGTCACTGGGCAAAAGCCTATCGAGGAATCGTACTGCGCGAGATTGCAAAACACAATATCTGCTCACTAGAGGAGTTTCATAAACTAGAAATTCAAGGCCTATACCCAGAGGGCACTTTGCATGTAAGAGAAATACTCACAATAAAAAATAAAACAGAAATAGTTTACGACATAGGAGCATAAGATGCAAACACTCGAAACAATCAATCAAACTATCAAAGAAAATCCAGCCGTAATGCTCTACTTTAGCGCGCCACCATGTAACGTCTGCCACGCACTCAAACCAAAACTGCTCGAAGCCATCAGTGAAAATTTCGAAACCTTTGAAATCGTGAGTATCGATATCTCCACCGATGCAGAGATTGCCGCACATTTTAGCGTTTTTGCGATTCCCACTGTTTTGGTCTTTTTAGACGCCAAAGAGTTTTTACGCAAAAGCCGTCACATGAGTGTCGGCGAAGTGATAAGCGAGATTAAAAGACCCTATGAGATACTGCTAGGATAAGTTGCTACATCCCACTTCCACATTTTGTCATTTTGGGTGGAATTGGGCTTGTTTTTAGTTCTATTGGAGCTGTTCTTGAGCTGATAAGAAAAAAAGTTGTTGCGCCAATCATAAGCACACTGCCAACTATAATAACGATTTGAACTGCAGAAAATTTTTGCACCTCCTCTTTTGCTCTTATCTCACAAACACCGCCAGCGCAATATTTCGCACTATTTTTATAAACATAATTGTACATTTTGCAACCAAGGCAGATGCCAAAAGCGGATTCAAAAAAAAGCAATCCCAAGCACAAGACACAGATAAAAATCTTAATCGGCGTCATGATTTCAAACACCACAATGACAAAAAACATAATCACCGCAAGCGTGAGTCCAAGACTCCAAGCCGCTCTTTTTTGAGGTGCGCCCACATACTCTGGTTTTTGATTTTGCACCATCATTCGCCCAAGAAGGAGGGAGGGAGAAAACTTTGGATTGATAAAAACTCTGATAAAAAAATCTATCATAAACACAGTCACAAAGATTTGAGTAAAGAGAAAATCTCGAAGTAAATAGGAGTTCATAAAAGAGATAAAGGCAAATAAAAAAAGTATCCCAGCTCCCGCTCTTGCCTCTCGCTCGTTTAAAACTCTCACCTCATAGCCATCTACAACTTCACCAAAATAGAGATACTTGATCATAAGAACTCCTTACATTTTAAACATTATAGCACTACCAGGATAATGCGTAAGGCTCTCAACTACTTTAGTGTATGCCCTTAAGCAACTCCAAAAAGCGCTCGCCATAGCGCTCAAACTTCACCTCTCCCACACCGCTTACATGTAACATCTCTTCTTTGGTTTTTGGAAGGAGTTTTGCCATCTCTTTGAGGGTTTTATCTCCAAAGATGATGTAGGCGGGTTTACTCTCCTCTTTGGCAATCTGCCCGCGAAGCACTCGGAGCTTTTCAAAAATTTCTGAGTTTTCATCTTCATCTTTATGAGCGACAAACTCTTTTTTGACCTTTACATGTAAGCGTTCGGCTTTAATGGAAACTTTGAGCTCATTTTTAAGGATTTTCATTCCGACATTATCAAGCATCAAAGAGCGAAACTCGCCTCGTTTGAGCGCGCCTAGCTCCATAAGCCTCTCACTCACTTTTTCCCAATAGCTCTTTGATTTTTCACGTCCGATACCATAAACCGAAAGGGTATTGTGCCCATTATCTAAAATCTTTTGCATCTCACTTGCTCGCAAAACATCGATGACGTACGCTTGTCCAAAGCTCTGATTTGTGCGGTACACCGTTGAGAGGAATTTCTGTGCATCCACGGTAATATCGCTTTTTTCTTGCACCTCTTGTGTGCAATTATCACAAGCCGTGAGGCAGTTATCGATCTCATCTTCAAAATAGCTTGCGATGAAATGGTGGCGACACTCTTCCATAGAAGCGTAACGACTTATCTGCTCGATTTTATTAAAAGCATTTTGTTTATAGGGCGATTCTTCAAGCGCATCAATGAACTCTCGCTGCATCACCGCATCACTTGGGCTATACAAAAGGAGCACATCGCTCTCTAAGCCATCACGCCCCGCGCGCCCGATCTCTTGATAGTAGTTTTCTATCGTTTTTGGCAGGTTCATATGCACTACAAAGCGGATATTGCTTTTATCGATTCCCATCCCAAAAGCGATGGTTGCAACCACAACTTGAATCTCATCTCGCACGAACGCTTTGTAGGTATTTTCCTTTACATGTGAGGGAAGTCCCGCGTGAAAAGCTCTGGCCTTAATGCCATTTGTATGCAAAAAAACCGCCAAAGACTCTGTCTGTTTTCTTGAAAAAGCATACACAATCCCGCTCTCATTTTTAAAGTTTTTTAAAAACTCGAGTAGCTGTTTTTTGCCGTCTTTCTCTCGTGGCTCGACGCTGATATGCAGATTTTTACGAAATATTTTTCCGCGCACTTCCACAGGATTTTCAAGACGCAGCGCATGGATGATATCTTGTGCGACTTTGGAGGTAGCCGTTGCGGTAAAAGCAGCGATGGAGATGTTAGGAAAATTTTCTCGCAAAAGGTTGAGCTTTCGGTAATCACTACGAAACTCATGCCCCCATTCGCTGACACAGTGTGCCTCATCGATAACAAAAAAGTTGATTTGTATCGATTTTAAAAAGTTCAAAAAATCCAAAGATGCAAAGCGCTCAGGTGCCACATACAGTAGTTTGAGTTCTTGCTTTGTGAGTGCTTCGTAAATGGCAAAAATCTCTTCGGCACCCTGCATAGAAGAGATCATCTCAGCTTGAATGCCGTTTGCTTTGAGTGCGCTGACTTGGTCATACATCAGCGCTAAAAGCGGAGAGACAACGACTGTGACACCATCCATCAAAAGCGAGGGAAGTTGGTAGCACAAAGATTTTCCGCCACCCGTTGGAAGGATCATCAGCAGGTCTTTATGCTCCAAAATAGCGTCAATGGCTCCCTCTTGAAGTGGACGAAAGGTGTCATATCCAAAGTAGGATTTTAAAAGTTTATGTTTGATAACAAGCCTTTATAAAAACTGTGCGACAAGGCTGTTTAAACTTCTCTCATCAAGTGCGCCTGAAACTCTATGCACCTCTTTGCCACCTTTGAAAATGATAAGTGTTGGGATACTTCGTATGCCAAATCTCGCGCCCAAATGCTGTTCATTTTCGGTATCTACTTTTGCAAACACCATTTTAAGCGCATAGCGAGTTGCGACTTTTTCAAATGTTGGTGCCATCATCTTACAAGGTCCGCACCAAGGAGCCCAAAAATCGACAATCACCGGAATATCGCTATTAACCACCAACTCATCAAAATGTGCCGCTGTGAGTGCTAGTGGATGGGTATCGAGTAGAGAGCTTTTACACTTTCCACAATTTGCTTTTTTATAAGACTCTTTTTGTGGAACATTATTCACCGCAAAGCAGTGTGGACAGACGATTTTCATGATTTCTCCTTTAACTTATTTACATTATTTTTCTAGAATTTAGCTTACATGTAAGCCATTTAGATTTTCCCACCAACGCCCTTAAACTTCTCTACAAATGCAGCTATTTTTTGAAAAACTGTTTGTTTTTTTATTAAATACTGTGGATTGAGTGGGCTCATCTTTGGTAATATTTCATTGAGTTCTGTGCCATTTTCACTTGCATATTCCCGCTTGAGTGAAACTAGAATATATCTTTTCGCAGCTTCTTCGTTTAAGTTCTCATCTTCAATTAATTCATTTGCCGAGCGTTGTTGTTGGGCTTGTGCAAATTTAAAAAACTCATCAATAACACTCGCTTTATCTAAAATCTCATCTAAATTTGTTTGATTGATAAAATCGACAACCAAACCCTCTTTTGCACGATTTCCTAAACTAGCTCTTATAACTCTTCTTACTTCTTCAACTAATTCAGCTTTATTTTTTACTTTTTTATTATGGTCAAATATCAGTTCTAAAATATAGTCAAGGTTAATCTCTTGAGATTTTAGTAAATCAATTTCAAATACTATCTCATTCCAGTCAATCTCGGAACTCTCTTTTTTATCGGCAGTTTTTTCTCTTCTGATCCACTCTCTAATATCGTTGTAAGTTGATTTATAATCTTGAATAATTCTTTGTGATGGTATTTTAATATCTTGCATTTTATTAAAATCTTCATCGGTTAAATCATATTTTTCTTTAAATTCTCTCATAGCTTGTTCATCATTAATATCTAAATCCTGAAGTGCTTTTAAACCTGCAAACTCATCATAATTTTGTAAAATATTTTCAGCTTTTAAGTATTCACCAAAGAGTTTGGCAAACTCTTTTTTATCTTTATCTTTTTCGATTGCCTCAGGATTTGGGAATTTTTGTTGTAGTTCTAGGGTTATATCAATATAACCTCTTCTTGCCTCTCCTGATGTTATATCTGTAAAACCTTGCATATATTCAGTATAACTTTTTTCTAAAACTACATTTTTAGTGTTTTTATCTCCAAAGAGCGTTATGGCGTCAATAGTTGCTTGTTCTAAATCTCTAAAAGTGACAATATTTCCAAATGTTTTCGTCGCATCATAGATTCTATTTGTTCTTGAAAATGCCTGCATTAAACCATGGTATCTTAAGTTTTTATCGACAAACAGCGTATTTAAAGTGGGTGCATCAAATCCAGTTAAAAACATTCCAACCACGATAAGCAAATCCACTTCTTGACTTTTTACCCTTTTGGCCAAATCTCGATAATAGTTAGCAAACTCTTGACTTTCTACTCCATACGAGGTTTTAAACATGGTGTTATAGTCATTTATGGCAGAACTTAAAAACTCTTTTGCACTTGAATCCATTGCACTTGGTTCAAATGTTTCATCAGGAATATCGCCTTGTGCGTCTTGTGTTTCATTTGCAGCAAACGAAAATATAGTAGCAATTTTCAAAGGTCTTTCTTTATCTTTTTGTAAATTCCTAAAAGCTTCATAATAAAGTTTTGCAGCATCAACACTACTAACAGCAAACATCGCATTAAAGCCTTTTGCTCCCATTTGCATACGATGAGTTTTTTGATTGAATTTATTTAAAATATATTGTGAAATTTCATTGATTCTCTCGGGATGAAGCAGCGCTTGTTTTGTCTCGAAAGCACCAAGTTTTTTCTCATCGATTTCACTCTCTAAAGCTTTAAACTGCGGTCTTACATCATTGTAATCGACTTTAAATTTCAATACTTTTTCATCTCGTATGGCGTCTGTTATGACATAAAAGTGCAACTGTGTTCCAAATACGCTTGCCGTAGTTTCTGCACCTAAAGCATTTTCAGGGAAAATAGGAGTTCCCGTAAATCCAAATTGATAATACTTTTTAAACTTTTTAGCTAGATTTTTTTGAGCCTCACCAAATTGGCTTCGATGACATTCATCAAAGATGAAAACTACTTGTTTATTGAAAATCGCTAAATCATTTTCACTTTTCATTAAGTTATTTAGTTTTTGGATAGTAGTTACTATGATTTTATTATCATCTTTTTCAATATTTTGTTTGAGTCCTGCTGTGCTATTGCTTCCATTGACACTATCAGGGGAAAATCTTTGATACTCTTTCATGGTTTGAAAATCAAGGTCTTTTCTATCGACCACAAAAAACACTTTATCGATAAAATCCAGCTCAGTAGCGAGTCTTGCCGCTTTAAAGCTTGTCAAAGTTTTTCCGCTTCCCGTCGTATGCCAAATATATCCGCCGCTTTGAAGGCTACTCCAGTTTTTAGCCTCATAAGAACTTTTTACTTTCCAAATAAGTCGCTCAGATGCTGCTATTTGGTATGGTCTCATTATGAGTAACGTATCACTACTATCAAAAACGCTGTAGTGTATCAATACATCAAGCAGAGTCTTTTTTTGTAAAAATGTAGCGGTGAAGTCTTTTAAATCTTTGATGAGTGTATTGTCTGATTTTGCCCAGTTCATCGTAAAATCAAAGCTATTTTTATCTCTTTTAGTCGTGTTTGCAAAGTACCTGCTATCAGTACCATTTGAGATTACAAAAAGTTGTAAATATTTATACAAAGAGTTTTCACTGTTAAAGCTCTCTTTAGAGTATCTATGCACTTGATTAAAAGCTTCTCGTATTGCAGCGCCACGTTTTTTTAGCTCGATTTGAACCAAAGGTAAACCATTCACTAAAATAGTTACATCATATCTATTGGCTTGTTTTCCTTTTATAGCAAACTGATTGATTACTTGTACTTTATTTCTAGCAATATTTTTTTTATCAAGAAGATAGATATTTTGAATAGCTCCATTATCAAATGTAAAATCATAGATATAATCATCATGGATTTTTCTAGTTTTATCTACAATATTATCACTTGGTCTATCTAAATACTCTTCACAAAAACGATTCCATTCATCATCCAAAAACTCTACACGATTGAGTTCTTGGAGTTGTTTTCTTGCATTTACGAGCATTTTTTCAGGACTATTTAACTCGCTTAAAAACTCATACCCTTGATTGGACAAATCTTTAATAAGCTCATTTTCTAGTTCAGCTTCACTCTGATAAAAGCCTCCCTCTTGGTCAATCTTTATATATTTATCTAAAACGATAAAGTTATTTGACTCAGCTATTGTTTTTGTTTCATTCATCTATTTTTCTCCGAATTTAAAAAATCTGATACAAAACCATTTTGTTCTAAAACTTTCATAACACCTCTTAAAAGATAGTTATTCACAAATTTTAGAGTATAAATTCTACCGTTTGGAGTTGTTGGCATAATGATATTTTTATCTTTTAATTTTCCCATTATTTTTGATTTTTCTTTTGAGTTTGCTATACCTAAAAAGCTTAACTCTTCGGCTTTCATACTCAACTCTTCTTTATTGATAAGGTATTGCAAAATTTTAAATTCTTGATTGGTTATATGTTCTCTCTCTAGTGCAAATTTGAGAGTTGGTAAAAGTATTTTTGATTTGACATACTCCACATCAAGCAGTGAGTCTATCTTTTCTATCTCATTTTTAAGACCTAAAAGAAAATATTCACACCACTCTAAAATATCACTATCACTTAAACTATCTGCACGAGACAACATATCATAATATTTATCCCTATCGGTATAAAAAACAGATGATGGATTGATAATACGTCCAGTTTTAACCTTAAATCCAAGCTTTATCAAAAAAGCATAATTCAGGAGTCTTCCCATTCTGCCGTTGCCGTTGTCAAAAGGGTGAATATATTCAAATCTATGATGAGCGATTGCCACCATCAAAAGCTGATATTGCTCTTTGTGCGAAAAGTTTATAAACTCTACAAATTTTTCAAAATAGTTTTGTAAAACTAAAGGTGATGGTGGAGTATGTCCCGAGCTTTTGATACTCACAGAGTGACGCCGTAAATCCCCAGGATAGAGCGAGCCTTCTCCATTTGGTGGTGGAGTGAGATCTTTTGTGAGTATTGTATGAATTTGCGAGATAAAGGCTCGATTTAAGATAGTAGTTTCATCCGTATTGTTTTCTATAAATTCTATTGCACTATCAAGATTTTTTATCTCATCGTTTGATTCATCTTTTTTATCTTGATTTTCGATAATTTTCTCTACATATTCGGCTAATGTAGTATTGTTTCCCTCTATCCTGGCACTCCCTAAAGTCTCTAGTATATGAAAGATATTTTTGAGCTGAAAAAATATATAAGGAGGTACATCACCGCCCAATTTTTTGGTTCTTAGTTTTTCTAAATCTAAAATGACATTCGCTAAATTGCTTCCCCAAGATGGGTCTGGTATCTGTATGTTTTCCATTTTAGTTCCTTTTATAATATTTATTACTTCCAAATGAGTGGCTACAAATCCCTATTTTATATATACTATATAATAAAAATAGATTTATACTACTTCCATTTTTTCTACTTCTCACTTCCATTTTCTGCAAAAGTTAAAAGTAAATCTCTGTAATACTCATATTG
>JAVHOA010000063.1:0-2746 GCA_036169815.1 Sulfurimonadaceae bacterium | reverse complement strand
GTTTACAAAGTCAATATTTTTGAAATGTCAAGATGGGGTTTACTTGGTGGTTACCATCATTTAGTATCCTTTAATTAAAATAACTAGTTATTTTAATTGTTGCTTAATTTTGTTTCTTTTATTTCTTGCTCACATTTAGCCAGTTCTACTTCTTTAAACTGTGGATGTCCAACAAAAAATCCCATAGAAATATTGTAAATAAGCATTCCAAAAAAATCTATTTTTTAGATGGGTTAGAATCCATAGTTAATCCCGCCATATACTTTGGCACCAGAACCAGTCATAGTAACTGTACTTGTAGGGAATCTATCAGTGATTTCTATATCTTGCCATTTTCTATAGACATAATCTACTCCAGCTATAAGGTATAAGTGATCGATTGCTTTGTACGAAATTCCAACACCACCGTTAAGTGAAGCCTCTTTTATTGTTGGTTCAGAATATCCAACTACATCCATTGATCCAACACCCATACCAAATTTAATGAAAGGGTATGCACTTTTTGAAACTTCAAATTCTTTAATAAAATCAAATCCAAACTCTGTGAGTTCTTTATTTGTCTCATCAAAGATCGCTTTATCATAAGAAATCTTAGAGAGTTTAAATTGCATTTTCCAATCACCATCAGTTCCAAAACCAAGTTTTACACCTAAATCACTATATTGATTGTCCTGTGTAGCAGAAGAGGCATTATCAATGGTTCTTTTATCTGTGTTACCAACAGAGCCATAATCAACTCCAACATAGACATCTGCAAATGCAGAACTAGCTAACACACTACCAACAAGTAGTGTCATAAGCGTTTTATTTTTCATAATTCCCCTTTTGGTATATTTCTATCAACTAGTAATCACTAGTTGATAGAAATATTATATCCGTCTAAGATTAGATTAAATTGAATCTAGGTTACGTTTAATTGAAAAATATTGATGAGTTACCACTAGAAACAGTTGATAACTTATATAAACAAATTGGCATGAATGTGAAATATTACAGACAACAAAAGGGTTATTCGCAGCTACAACTATCTCAGGCATTAAATCATAAGTCTGTTGGTTTGGTTTCGCAGGCAGAAATTTATTTAAATAAACAGCATTTCAATCTTGAACATTTATGTAAAATCGCTTATATTTTAGACTGTGAACTCTCCGATTTAATTTCTATAAATTCAGAAAAGATGTCAGATGATTCAAATCTCACTTCCCCATTTTAAAGCTCCTATTCCATATTTTTCTCTTACCTTTTGAGCTTGTTTGGTGAGTTGTATTTGCTTGTTTTGTGGGTCGAATTCGAGTAAAGAGAGTTCACGGTGGCAGATATGTGTAAAATCAGAGGCGATGATTCCAAGAAAGCTTACATGTAAGCGTTTTTGGTTGTCGGCTTCATGAAAGAGGGCGATGCAAAAATCTTTGAACTCTTTTTCGCAGAACTCTTTGCGCTTTGAGAGTGATATGTGAGATTTTTGTTTATATTCATAGCCGATGGAGAGCGAAAAAGTAGTGGGGATTACTTTGAGTTTTTGGATTGCAAAAAGCAGATGTCTAGAGAGGATGAGCACTCTTCTTTGCAGTTCGCTTCGCTCAAAAATAGGATCAAAACTGCGCGAGATGCCGATGGATTTACGCTCATTTTTTAAAGAGATGCTCGCGTCACTCTCGCCATTGACTCTTTTGTAAAGCTCTTTTGCGTAGGGTCCCCATGACTCAAGTGTGCCTTTGCGCTGTCGTAATTCTCCCAGTGTCGTTATCTGAGCTTCGTTAAGATGGCGCATCATCGATTTGCCAATACCGCAAAATAGACTTACATGTAAGGGGTTTACAAACTCGTCAAAATTCCAAGGATAGATAGTTTTACACCCAAAAGGCTTTGCTTCGCCGGTGGCTAGTTTGGCGATATATCTTGAATGTGCCGCCCCGATTGAGACGGGAAGATTCAGTTCTTTTTGAATAGAGTGGCGCAAAGAGTCAATAAATGCCGGAACCTCTTCATCACTCACCCAGCCCGTAACGTCCCCATAAAATTCATCAATACTCGCTTGCTCCACAAGTGGAAGTCGTTCTTGCAAAAAAAGATGCAGTTTGTGAGAAAGCTCTTGATAAAGTGCCATATTCGGAGATTTTATGATGAGTTGAGGGCACAGAGCAAGAGCTTCATTGATACTCATAGCGGTTTTAATGCCATATTTTCTCGCTTCATAGCTCGCGGTTGTGAGGATGCCACGGATTCGTCCATCTGTATCCATAAAGTTTTGCAAATCATCCTCTCTTTTTTCATAATGCTGGTAAAAAGTAGCGACAAATGAGCCCGCATTTACAAGGTTGACCCCTTGATCTGTGGAATTTTTGGAAAATATATGCGTGTCACTTCTACCTCCAACAGCGACTGGCTTATGCAAAAGTGAGCTATCAAGCGTGCGCTGGGCTGAGACAAAAAAACAATCTAGGTCAATGTGTATTTTCATACCCAAGATTGTATCGGCAAAAAAAATAAAAGAAAAAAAATATGGCACGGTGAAATGTCATTTTAAGTTGCGTAAGATAGGATTTCGTTTTCGAATTTTTTAAAGGATTATTATGTTTGGCTTAGGATTTTTAGGTACAAGTGCGCCATTTTATATGGACTTCATAACGCTTTATTTTGCAATATTGCCATTTTTGATGTTTGCCTCGATCGTTTTTGCGATGAAAAAACAGTATCAAAAGCATTTTGTCTCGCAGTTGGTACTTTTTGTTGTGACTTTAGTAGT
>JAVHOA010000062.1:0-2802 GCA_036169815.1 Sulfurimonadaceae bacterium | reverse complement strand
CTTCCAATAAAAATAAAGAGAGCTTGTATGGCAAAAACTGTAACAATTATAGACACATTTGGATTCTTTTTTCGAAGTTTTTACGCGCTTCCGCAACATCTTAGCAACAAAGATGGCTTTCCTACGGGGCTTTTGACAGGTTTTGTCAATTTTATTTCTACTTTGCAAAAAGAGCATAGTTGTGACTACCTTGTCTTTGCTATTGACTCTAAAGGTGATACTTTTCGTAACGAAATAGACGTAAACTACAAAGCAAACCGCAGCGCACCGCCGCATGAACTTACTTTACAACTTCCAATTGCTATTGAATGGATCAATAAGATGGGATTTAAAACGCTCGGAATGGTCGGCTATGAAGCCGATGATATGATAGCAACCGTGACAAAACTCTCGCTAGAAAAGGGTTATAACGTGCGCGTTGTTTCTCACGATAAAGATCTGTATCAGTTGATTGATGATGATAAAGTGGTGTTAGTCGATGCCATCAAAAGAAAAACAATCAACGAAGCGGAGTGCATGGAAAAATATGGTGTTTCACCAAAACAGTTTATTGACTTTCAATCTATCTTAGGCGATAGTGCAGACAATGTCCCTGGAGTCAAAGGCATCGGTAAAGTAGGCGCGCAAAAGCTTATAGAGACATATGGAAGTTTGGATAAAATTTATGAAAATATAAGCTCCATTACACCCGCTGGCATGCAAAAAAAGCTAGAACAAGACAGAGCAAATGCGTATATGTCCAAAGAACTTGTAACACTGAAAAATGATGTCTTTGAGGATTTCGATTTTGAAGCGTACGTCATGCACTATGACAATCCCTTCGTGCCTCTTTATGACGAACTTGTGAAGTATGAGATGAATGGGATTTTGCGAATGCTCCATGCAAAAGGGATTATGCAAGAAGCGAGTCAAACAGCTACGCCAATGCTTACACAAACGCCTATAACACCTATGCAGCCAAAAAAAGTGAGCTTTCAAACAACACTCATCACCAACAAAGAGGAACTTTTTGAGATTCTCTCACGCCTTACATGTAAGGATATTGTAGCCTTTGACACCGAGACCACTGGGCTTGATCCTTACCATGATATGCTTGTGGGATTTAGTTTTTGTTTTCATGAAGAGCAGAGTTACTACGTTCCACTTTCTCACAACTACCTTGGCGTACCAGCGCAGATCGATGCACAAAGCGCAAAAGAGGCGCTCAAAAAAATCTTTACATGTAAGGTTATTGGGCACAATTTAAAGTTTGATTTGCATTTTGTGACAAAGTTTTTAGAAATAGAGTTGGAGATTTTTGCAGATACGCTCATCCTTGCTTGGTTGCTCAATCCAGAGAGTAAACTCTCCCTTGACCATTTGGCACTCACCCTGCTGGGTCACACGATGATCGCCTTTAGCCAAACGGTAAAAAAAGGGGAAACTTTCGCTTCTGTGGAGCTTGAAGATGCGTGTAAATACGCCGCAGAGGATGCGCTCATTACTTTAAAACTTTACAATCTTTTAGTACAAAAATTCCAGCTCAGTGGAAGCGAGCATCTTTTGCAAGAAGCACACGATGTGGAGTTTCCTTTTGTAAATACGCTACTGAAAATGGAGCAAAGTGGCATTGGTGTGGATGGGAATTTTCTTGCGCACTTTTTAGATGAGGTGAAGATTCGTCTTGCAGAACTCACCAAAGAGATTTACGAACTTAGTGGATGCGAGTTCAATCTCAACTCTCCTTCGCAGTTGGGTACAGTCTTGTTTGAAACGCTCGGACTGCCCTCAGGGAAAAAGACAAAAACAGGCTACTCCACGGACGAAAATGTACTCAGCTCTCTTGTTGATGCCCATGCTGTAATCAAATATATTTTAGAGTATCGCGAGGTGCATAAACTCTACTCGACCTATATTGAACCGCTTTTAAAACTTTGTGCTCAGAGTGCGCAGAGTCGTGTGCATACCTCTTTTGTACAGACAGGAACTGCCACAGGGCGACTGAGCTCTAAAAATCCAAACTTGCAAAATATCCCAGCACGCAGTGATTTGGGGCTTAAAATCCGCAGGGCTTTTGTCGCACCAAAGGGTAAAAAACTCATCGGTATCGATTACTCGCAAATAGAACTCCGACTGCTTGCCCATTTTAGTGGGGATGCAGTTTTAGTCAAAGCCTTTTGTGAAGATAAAGATATTCACTTAGCAACCGCGAGAGTACTTTTTGGCGAGGAAGCACAAGCGAAGCGAAACATCGCAAAAACCGTAAATTTTGGACTTTTGTATGGCATGGGACAAAAAAAACTCTCCGATACTTTGGGTATCTCCACAAAAGAAGCAAAAGATATTATCACAAACTATTTTGAGAATTTCTCGAGTGTGAAAAACTATTTTTTAACCATTGTCGAGGAGTCAAAAAAGCAGGGCTATGTAGAAACCCTGCTTCGTCGCAGACGCTATTTTGACTATGCAAAAGCCACCCCGATGTTGCGAGCCGCATACGAGCGAGAGAGTGTCAATACGAAGTTTCAAGGAAGTGCCGCTGATCTTATCAAACTTTCGATGAACAAAATAGACAAGATTATTAAGCAAGAAAACCTAAGAGCTACCATGCTCCTACAAATTCACGATGAATTGATATTTGAAGTAGATGCAGATGTCGCAGAGGAGCTTGGAAAAAGGTTTCAAAGGGTTATGGAAGAGATATACGAACTCAAAATCCCACTCAAAGCTTCTTTAAACATCGGAGACACTTGGGGCGAGTTGAAATAAGGGATTGCATTTATATTGACGGCTACTATAGTTAAAGATGTAAGAAAGAGACTG
>JAVHOA010000061.1:0-13823 GCA_036169815.1 Sulfurimonadaceae bacterium | reverse complement strand
TATAACGGTAGTTATTATGATTTCTAAATGTTGGATTCTCTTTTTGGGATTCTAGTTCCCAGATAATTTGAGGTGCAGTTTTTTCTTTATATTTACATTTTAAGGCATCTAAGTAGGCTAATGTTTCAGAGAATTTTTCTAAATCTTTTGGCATTTGGATCTCATCACTTTCGCAGTTACCTATTTTCTCTTTTGCTTCAAGTTCGGCAATTAAATCTTCAATTTTTAGTGATTTATAGCCTCTATGTTTTGTTATAAATCTAAATATTGCGAATAGCTCATCATTTTCTAGCTTTCGTTCAAAGGCATCAGTTGCTCTGAGTTTCCAAAGATCATATTGCTTTTTATCTTGATATGTAAAATTTGATGATTTAAAAAGATGTTTTACTTTTTTGAGTCTATCTTTTTTCTTTTCAAGTAAATCTCTTAATTGTTTTTTTTCTCTTCTCTCTTTTTGTGAACCGCCATCATTGGGGTTGTCACGCATTACTACGCCATAATCTAATAAGGAATAGTTATTTTCTTCACTCTGTTGCATTACGGAGTAACCGCAAGAGGTTACACCTAAATCTAAGGATAAAATTTTCATATTAAAAAACCTTTTATGTTGGTAAAAGTATTTTATCAAAAATAGATATAGATCTATTATAAATTGATTTACAAATTAAATCACATCGTTTTCTCAGCAATTTAGTGTTATCCTTCAATAATAAATTTTAAGGCATTTCTCTTGAGTGAACAAAACAATAAACAATTTGAAGAAGCTGTAAAAGTAATAATCAAAAGCGTTGGGGAAAATCCCGAGCGTGAAGGGCTTATAAAAACACCAGAGCGTGTGAAAAAAGCGTATGATTTTATGTTTGGCGGGTATAAAGATTCCGCTGAGGAGATCCTCTCTTCCGCACTTTTTACAAGTTCAAATGATGAGATGGTGCTTATAAAAGATATTGAACTCTACTCTACATGTGAGCACCATCTGCTTCCTATTATTGGGCGTGCACATGTGGCTTATATTCCAGATGGCAAGGTTGTTGGACTCTCTAAAATCCCTCGCGTTGTCAATGTATTTGCTCGTCGTATGCAGATTCAAGAACAGCTTACAGAGCAGATTGCAGATGCGATTATGCAGACAATCAAACCAAAAGGTGTTGCCGTAGTTATCCAAGCACGCCACATGTGTATGGAGATGCGCGGTGTAGAAAAGATTAACTCAACAACCACTTCAAGTGCGCTTCGCGGGCTCTTTAAAAGTGATGAAAAAACGCGAGCAGAGTTCTTTTCTCTCATTAACGCACCGATTGGAACTCGTTACTAAACGTGCCCCCATATGCCCTTTAAATCCCTAAAATCAAAACTCTCCTCAAAAAACTACTCCACCTCTTTTGGGGAGATTATTAAAATAAATGCTAATCTTATCACTGCAAGTGGCTTACATGTAAGCATTGGTGATATGGTTCGTATCGTATCAAATAATGCTGATTTGCAAACAACGGGGATGGTCACTGAGATTGATGGGCATATCTTTTTTATCACTCCTTTTAGCTTTGTGGAGGGCTTTCGTTCCAACGATAAAGTTTTTTTAGATTCAAATGGGATGAATATTCCCCTTGGTGATGCACTCTTAGGGCGCGTTGTGGATCCTTTCATGAAGCCCATCGATGGCAAAGGGTATATTAGAAGCGAAAAAATTGGTGCTATTATTAAATCCCCCATAGAAGCGATGAAGCGTGGTATGATCGATGAGCCATTTAGTGTTGGCGTAAAAACGATCGATGGCTTTTTGACTTGCGGTAAGGGACAAAAACTTGGTATCTTCGCGGGAAGTGGGGTTGGAAAATCAACGCTGATGGGCATGATTGTGCGCGGCGCGCAAGCCCCGATTAAAGTGGTTGCGCTCATCGGTGAACGTGGACGCGAGGTTCCTGAGTTTATTGAAAAAAATCTCGGTGGCAACTTAGAAAATACGGTGATTGTTGTGGCGACTTCCGATGATTCGCCTCTGATGCGTAAATATGGTGCATTTTCGGCCATGAGCGTAGCGGAATATTTTAAAGATAAGGGTCAAGACGTTCTTTTTATTATGGATTCTGTGACCCGTTTTGCGATGGCGCAGCGTGAAATTGGGCTTGCACTTGGTGAGCCACCAACCTCAAAAGGGTATCCGCCCTCTTCTCTTACGCTGTTGCCACAACTGATGGAGCGTGCCGGAAAAGAGGAAGGCAAAGGCTCAATCACCGCTTTTTTCACCGTTTTAATCGAGGGTGATGATATGAGTGATCCCATCGCAGACCAGTCACGCTCTATCTTGGATGGGCACATTGTGCTTTCCCGTGAACTTACGGATTTTGGGCTTTACCCGCCTATCAACATTTTAAACTCGGCTTCGCGGGTGATGAATGACATTATCAGTGAAACCCATTTTAAAGCTGCGATGCGCTTTCGGCGACTTTATACGCTTCTTCGTGAAAACGAAACGCTCATTCGTATTGGTGCCTACACAAAAGGGACCGATAGCGAGCTAGATGAAGCGATCAATAAAAAAGAGGCAATGGAGCAGTTTATGAGTCAAAAAGCCACGCTACAAACAGATTTTAGCCAAACGGTTGAAGAACTTATCACACTGATGCGCTAAGCATCCCTAGTTAAAAGGATAAATCGTGTCTAGCATCAGCTGGATCGACGTTTTGCCGTTGAAAATATTTTTGCTCACTGTATAGCTACATGTAATCTTTTTATCCTCTGGAACCTCTAAAACCTGCCGAAAAGCTACAATCTCTATTGTTTGTCTGTCATACGGTTTGAGGCGGATTCCCAAGCGGCTGTGCGATTTTTCAGCTCCAAAAAGCCTTACATGTAAGAGTTCTGCATCTTTTATCAAAAATCTTGGACGTGGATTTCCCTCGCCATAAGGCTCAAATTTTTCTAAAATATCAAGGAGTTCAAAATTGAGTGCATCACTTTCAAGCTCACCTAAAATCTCCGCTTTAGGGATAAAATCTTTGGAATCAATCTTTTGTGCTTCTTTATTGAGAGCCGTTTTAAACTTCTCTAAATTGCTTACATGTAAGCTCAAACCTGCTGCCATTTTATGCCCGCCAAACTTCTCTAAAAGGGATTTTTGGGAGTTGATGAGCGCAAAAATATCGACATCAGCAATACTTCTTGCGCTTCCTTTGGCAATGCCATCGTGGATATTAAAAACAATGGCAGGTTTTTTGTAGCGGTTTACGAGCCGTGAGGCGACAATACCCACAACACCCTCGTGCCAATCTTCACCCGCAACGACGATAATTTTGTCATTTTCGCTTACATGTAAGCATGCTGAGTCTGTTGTATCTGCTTCTGTGGCTTTTCTGATAGTGTTGAGATCGCCTAAAATTTCAAAGAGTTTTGCCGCTTCATGCAGACTTGGAGCTGTGAGAAATTGCATAGCGATGGAAGCATCTTTAAGGCGACCCGCTGAGTTGATGCGTGGCGCAATGCTAAAGGCGATATCCTCAGAAGAGATGGAAGGTTTATTTAAAAACTCTGTGATGATGCGTGAAGAGGGTCGCTGTGAACGTGCCATTTTTTTAAGACCCTCTTGCACAATGGATCGATTGATCCCAACCAAAGGCATCACATCGGCGATGATGGCAAGAGCGACGAGATCGAGGTATTGTGCCATATCGACATTGAGCTGGAGTTCTTGCTTGAGAACACCCAAAAGGAGCCAAGCCACCTGCGCACCGCATATCTCTTTAAAAGGGTAGCCGCATCCATCTTGCTTTGGATTGACGATGGCAGTGGCATCTGGCAGATTTGTGGGCGGAGTATGGTGGTCTGTGATGATAAGATCAATCCCTCTTGCTTTGCAAATTTCTGCTGCTTCAACGGCTGTGATACCATTATCGACTGTGAGGACAAGATCTGCATCGACTCTTTGCAAAACGTGGGCGTTGATGCCGTATCCATCGCTAAATCTATTTGGGATAATGGCAGTGAGTGGATAGTTGATTTCTCTAAAAAAAAGAACCATAATGGAGGTGGAAGTGACTCCATCAACATCATAATCACCAATCAATGTAATCTTTTCTTTGTTGTTTATCGCTTTTGCTATGCGCTGCGCGGCTTTTTTTGCATTTTTTAAAAGAGTTGGAGCGGGAATATCTTTGAGTTTTTGAACTCCATCAGGAAAACGGCTCGCGAGGAGCTGATAGAGGGTATCGGCTCGCAGAAGCGGAGTATCAGGAAATGTGCTCAAGAGTAGCTTTTACAAACGCTAAAATCGTTGGATTTGGAGTTTGAAGACGTGAAGTAAACTCTGGGTGAAACTGTACGCCTAAAAACCATGGATGATTTTGTACCTCTACGGTTTCAATAAGTCCGTTTGACTCACCTGTTACAATCATACCAGCATCTTCAAGCGCTTTTCTGTAAGTTGGATTTGCTTCATAACGGTGGCGGTGACGCTCAAAAATCATTTTCTCTCCATGGTAGGCATCACGAAGGAGAGAGCCCTCTTTTGTTTCACATGAATACTCACCAAGGCGCAGTGTTCCGCCCATTGGAGAGATATGTGTGCGAAGCTGCTTATTGCCACTTTGATCCAAGAAGTTGTCTATCAAATAAATCATCGGATACGGCGTATTTTCATCAAACTCAGTGGAGTTTGCACCCGCATATCCAAGCACATTTCTTGCATATTCTACAAGTGTAAGCTGCATTCCAAGACAGATGCCAAGGTAGGGGATTTTATTGACACGTGCATACTCGATGGCTTGGATTTTGCCCTCTACTCCACGGCTTCCAAAGCCACCAGCTACCAAAATAGAATCACAATCGCTAAGGAGTGTTTGGGCATCTTTTTCTTCAATCTCTTCACTATCAACCCAGAGGATTTCAACACGCGTATCGAGATGTGCGCCTGCATGGATAAGGGATTCTGTGAGTGATTTGTAGGATTCTTTGAGTTGGAGGTATTTGCCAACAAACCCAAGGACAATACGGTTTTTTGGTTGCACAATTTTTTTAACAAGTGCATCCCATTTTTCCATATCGGGGTTGAGGAAGCCGAGCTCAAGTTTTTTTGAAATTGGAGCTAAGATATTTTGGCGTAAAAATGACATCGGTACATCATAAATAGATGCCGCGTCAAGCGCCTCAATGACGCTGTCTGGATGGACATCACACCCCATAGCGAGTTTTTTCTTGAATGTTTTAGGCAGTGCGTTTTCACTTCTGGCAATAATCATATTTGGAGTGATACCGATACGGCGAAGCTCTTGAACTGAGTGCTGCGTTGGTTTGCTTTTGAGCTCACCTGCTGCTTTGATAAAGGGAATAAGGGCTACATGTATAAAAAATGTGCCCTCCACTTCATCATCATGTTTCATTTGGCGAATCGCTTCCATAAATGGCAAGCCTTCGATATCTCCGACCGTTCCTCCAAGCTCGACAATAAGTACATCGTGCCCTTCGCCCGCTTTTTTGATACGGCTTACAATCTCGCCGACAATGTGTGGAACAACTTGGATGGTTTGTCCAAGGTATCCACCGCTTCGCTCACGCTCAATGACGGAAAGATAGACTTGTCCTGTTGTAAAGTTGCTTGATTTTAAAAATGAAGTGTCTAAAAATCTTTCATAATTTCCAATGTCAAGATCGGTTTCTGCTCCATCTTTGGTGACAAAAACTTCCCCATGCTCCAAAGGGCTCATCGTGCCTGGATCGACATTGATGTAAGGGTCTATTTTTAACATTCCTACATTGATGTTACAGTGTTTCAAGAGAGTTCCAATACTGGCTGCAGTAATACCTTTTCCAAGGGAACTCAAAACCCCTCCAGTTACAAAAATGTATTTTGTCATTGTTCAAACCTCGTTTTATAGATAGTGCGATTATAGTAAAAACTCTCTTAAAACTCTCTATGGCGGGTGTTTAAGATATAATGCCTTTATAAAATTTCATAAAGTATGGAGCTCTATGCAAAACGCTATTCTTTACATTTCACTCGCTTTGGGTCTTTCTACTGTGATCAATATTCTTTTAAAACATTACGGAATTTCACAGATTATAGGATACATTTTTACGGGGACGGTGATAAGCTATATTTTTGGTTTTAGCGAACAAACGCATAGTGTTATTTTAGATGAGATTGGTGAGTTTGGGATTGTTTTTTTGATGTTTACCATAGGGCTTGAAATCTCTTTGGCGAAAATGAACTCCATGCGACAGCTTATTTTTGGCAATGGCTTTTTGCAAGTGGGACTTACGGCTTTGGCAATCTATGCAATCGCATTTTATCTTTTACATCTGAATTTTTTGACCTCCATTATCATCGCATTTTCTTTTTCTATGTCTTCCACTGCGGTTGTTTTGACCTATCTTAAAAACTCGAAAGATATTCACACTTCTTATGGGCAAAGAGCAACTGGGATTTTGATCTTTCAAGATATTGCCGTCATTCCCATGCTTATTCTCATTGGTATTTTGACGCATGAGAGCGGCGAACCCATAAGCACAATTGTGCTGCATGTTTTTTTCAGTGCGCTTATTGTCTTATTTTTGCTTTTTGTTGTTGGAAAACCCATTATCTCGTGGCTTTTACAGTTTTCTGCAACAGCGGAGCTCGATGAGCTTTTTATGAGTTCTGTTTTATTTGTGGTGATTGGTGCTTCTGCAATCGCGCATTATATGGGTTTTACCTACTCTCTTGGCGCTTTTGTTGTGGGGATGGTGATTGCTGAGACAAAGTTTCACTACAAGGTGGAAGCGGATATTGCTCCTTTTAAAGATATTTTGCTTGGAACCTTTTTTATTGTTGTGGGTATGAAGATTGATATCGCATTTTTTCTAGCAAATATTTGGCTTGTTTTTGCCATTTTTGCTGCGGTGTTGCTTTTAAAGACCTTTGTGACTTTTGTGGCTGTGCGCTTGACCTCTACGAGCTCTATCTCATTTAAAACGGCTCTTTCTCTCTCTCAAGTTGGGGAGTTTTCCTTTGTTATCTTCGCCATTGCTTCTATGGGCGGGATTATCAAAGATGAGATGGCACAGCTTTTGGTACTGGTTGTGATTTTATCAATGATGCTCACACCCTTTTTCATCTCAAAAGTCAGAAAAATTTCGAAGATGTTTTTTAAAGAAAATATGTCAGTTCCAGAGGTTGCAAATCTTACGAATAGAAAAAATCATGTGATTGTTTGTGGATATAGTTCTGTTGGAAAATCGGTTGCACAGCATCTTGAACTCTATGGCTCAGATTATATTATCGTCGATAACAATCCAAAGCATGTAAGAGAAGCGGTAAAAGATGGAGTTGAAGCCTATCTTGGGGATATGTCAAAGCGCGCCATTTTAGATGCCTTACATGTAAAGGATTGCGCCATTGTTATCATCACACTTGATAATGTCAATAAAAAGCTTTTGATTTGTGAGGCACTCGCTGCGCAAAACAGAGTTGCAAATGTGATTGTTAAAGTTGTGTCAGTGGAAGAGCGAGCGAAGTTTGAAGCCTTACATGTAGATATTATTGTTGATTCCAAAGTAGAAGTGGGAAGAGTTTTGGTGGAGCGAGGGATGAGCTGCCAGTTAAAAAACTGACAGATTTTTTAGTTTCCTCTTGAACCTGGCTTGATAGCTTCACTGCCAGCTTTACACATCGGACAATCCTCTGGTGCGTACATAGCAAAGATAAAATCAGCAAGTGCGAAAAATGGAATATCTTGAGGGAGTTTGCAGTTTGGTTTTGTTTGGACGTCGCTATGCTCACGTTTACAAAATCCACGATTTGCAAGCGCCGCAACTCCTACAACCTTTGCGCCAAGAGATTCGACAACGGCTGCGGCTTCCATAGCAGAACCGCCTGTTGTGATAATATCTTCGCACATAAGTATGCGCTCGCCCTCTTTGACTTCAAAACCACGACGGATACTCATGGCTCCATTGACGCGTTCTGCAAAGATATAGCGGCACTCAAGCGCTTGCGCGAGTGCATATCCAGCGATAAGCCCGCCAAGCGCTGGAGCACAAACAGTATCTACATGTAAGCCGCTTTCCTTAATCTGCGCTGCGAGCGCAGTGGCTAGTTTATTTGCAGTTTTTGGGTCTTCAAGCACTTTTGCAGATTGCAGATAGTACTCCGAATGGTTTCCAGAACTCAGCTTAAAATGCCCCTCTAAAAGAGCATTGGCATCCATATATATTTTTTTGATGTCCATTGTTAAACCTTTAAAATTTCAGCTTCTTTATTTTTGAGAATACTATCAATCTCTGCTATATATTTGTCTGTGAGTTTTTGAATATTTTCTTGCGCTATTTTAGACTCATCGGCAGTCACTTCTTTGTCTTTTTCATGTTTTTTTATTTTGTCATTTGCATTGCGTCTGTCGTTTCTCACGGCTACTTTTGCATTTTCTCCAAAAACTTTCATCTGTTTGACACTCTCTTGACGCTGTTCTACGGTCATTGGAGGGAAAAAGAGTTTGATAACGCTTCCATCATTATTTGGATTTACCCCGATATTTGCTTTTGCAATCGCACTGTCGATAATATTTAAAAGATTTTTTTCCCAAGGATTGATTGTGATAGTTGTCGCATCTGTTGCCAACACCGAACCAACTTGATCAAGCGGAGTCATCGTGCCATAATAATCGATTTTGATATGATCTAAAACCTGAGTCGTTACTTTTCCAGTGCGAAGCTGTTTAAAATCATGCATCAAATGGTCGATGCCTTTTTTCATTTTAGTTTCACATTCACTAAATATTGCGTTTAACATGGTTGTCCTTTAAGAAGATAATTGACTAGGAAGCCTGATGGATAAAATTGTAGCAGAATTGGTTTTAAAGAAAAGTGAGGGAGCAAGTCCCACACTATTTTGAGCTGTTGCTCTCTTGTACTGGAGATGGGGTTTGTGGCAACGTTGCAGCTTTTGGTGCTGCAACGACGTTGCTCAGTGAATCAACAACAGATTCACTTTTCGCCTTTGAATACACATACCCAAGTGCAATGGTATTTAAAAGAAAAAGAGCACCGATGATAAATGTTGCTTTTGCTAGGAAACTTCCTGGTCCTTTTGCACCAAAAACAGACTCATTTGAGCCACTATACGCGCCAAGTCCAATACTTGAACTCTTTTGTAAAAGTACCACGATTACGATTGCAATCACAAGTACGATTTGAACAATCAGCAAAAAGCTTGTAGTCATTTGAAAATCCTCTGCCATTCTTGGCTTACATCCAAAGAGGACTTTACATGTAAGCTTAAGAATAGAATATAAAAAGTTGCGAATTATATCTAAATAACTCCTAAAGTTACAATAGGATATAATCCGCTCCATTTTAGATGAAAGAGTTTGCATGAAAAGTATGAAAACTGTATCGATTTTGTTGGTATTGATTTTAGGAGCTTTTGTCTATTACAATCTCCAAAAAACTCCAAAAAAAGAGCCTCTAGAGCACAATAATTCCAAGCCTTTGATCGCTTTGAGTAGTTACGCGCTTTATGATATTGCCAAAAATATCGCAGGTGAGAGTATGAACATTTTTTGTATGCTGCCTTATGGCGTGGATGTACATAGTTTTGAACCAACTCCAAAGATGATAGCAAATGTTGCTGAGGCAAAACTTGTTGTGTATAGTGGCGCGGGATTACAACCGTGGACGCATAGTTTTGAAGACCAAAAAAATGGCTTAGATATGAGTCGCTACGTGAAACTGCTCGATGCAACAGAGGAGCACGAAACAGATGGTCATCATCACCATCACGAGTCAGATTTTGATCCTCATTATTGGTTGGATATTGAAAATATGATTCTTGCTACCAATATTCTTAAAGACAAATTTATTAGAATTTTGCCTCAAAATCAAGATATGTATGAGGAAAATGCACGAGAATATATTATCAAACTTCAGGAGATTGATCGACTCTATAAAGCAAAACTCTCTACATGTAAAGTCGATAGTATTGTTGTTGAACACAATGCATTTTCCTACTTGGCGGCCAAATATGACTTCGATGTGCATTCCATCAGCGGGCTCTCTCCAGATGCGCAGCCAAGCGCTCAAGTGATGCAAAATATTCTTACTATTGTAAAAGAGAAAAAGATCAATACGCTCTTTTTTGAGTCTTTGTCAAATGACAAAATGATAAAAACAATAGCCAACGATGCCCATGTTGGCGTTGAGATGTTGCAGCCTTTGGAAAATATTACGCAAGAAGAAGCGGCAAATGGCGCCACTTATGAGAGTTTGATGCTTGAAAATCTAGAAAAAATAGCAAAAAGTAGAGAGTGCCAATGAGATTTTCCCTGCCGCTCTTTGATGTTTCTGCTGTGAGTTTAGAGATAAATTCTCAAAAGATATTGGATTCGCTCTCATTGAAGATTTTTGCAGGGGAGTATGACGCCATCATCGGTCCAAACGGTGGAGGCAAAACAACATTGATTCGTCTGCTTTTAGGACTTGAGAAGCCAAGTAGCGGTACGATAAAAATATTTGGAAAAAATATTTCCGAGTTCCGTGAGTGGCATAAAATAGGCTATGTGCCTCAGCGTGCTTCTCATGTAGATGCCGCATTTCCAGCGACTGTTTTGGATGTTGTAAAGATGGGCAGAACCGCAAAAAGAGGTTTTTTCGCACCTTATAGCCAAGAAGATGCTGCGTGTGTTGCAGACGCGTTGCGTAAAATGGATGTTGAAGATATCAAAGAGAAGATGATAGGCACGCTCTCAGGCGGGCAACGACAAAGAGTGATGATTGCACGTGCACTTGCTTCAAAACCTGAAGTGCTTATTTTGGATGAACCAAATACAGGAGTTGATGTCGCATCACAACAGAGATTTTATGAGCTTTTGCGCTTGCTTAATCGTGATGAAAAACTCACGATACTTTTCATAACACACGATATTGGCGTGATAGCCGATGATATTAAAAGACTCTTTACAATCAATCGAAAACTACTTACATGTAACAATCCAAAGGAGGTGATGAGCTGTGAAGATATGAGTCGATTGTATGGTGTTTCTTCGCATCTGCTGAGCAACCATCACCATCATCACTAAAGGTTTGTGCTATGTTTGAATATGATTTTATGCAAAGAGCTTTTGTGGCAGGGTTTATTATCGCGACCCTTGCATCTATTAGCGGTTCTTTTGTTGTGTTAAAACGCTACTCCATGATGACGGAGACTTTGGCACATTCCGCTCTTGTCGGTGTTGCTGTGGGACTTTTCGCTGGGCTTTCTCCGCTTTGGATGGCAGTTTTTATGGCAATAGGCAGTGCATGGCTCATTGAGTATCTACGAAGTAGCTTTCAGCTCTACTCCGATGCAATCTTAGCTATTTTTCTCTCAGGCTCTCTCGCCCTTGCAATCATCATTGTCTCGCTTGGCGGCGCTTTTAACAACTCCTTATTTAGTTATCTTTTTGGCTCCATTCTTGCAGTCAATAATGAAGATCTTTTGACCATGGGCATCTTTGGTGGTATTGCACTTGTCTTGCTTTTAGGGTTTTCAAAAGAGCTGTTTTTTATCGCCTATGATGAAGAAGTTGCACGTACCAGCGGCATCAAGGTAAAGATGCTTAACTACTTACTTGTGACTATTGTCGCAGTGATTATCGCACTTTCTATCCGCGTTGTTGGTACTTTGCTCATCGGTGCGCTTATGGTTATACCAAGTATTGCCGCCCTTCAGTATAGACAAGGGTTTGTAAAAACAGTATTGCTTTCACTCCTTTTTGCGCTCTCTTCTGTCGCAGCGGGGATGACCCTTTCTTATTACTATTCCCTTCCATCTGGGGCGACGATTGTGCTTTGTGTGATCGTTTTATTTATTATTTCGCTGGTTGTCAATAAAAGATGAATATAAAAAGAGAGTTTTCCAAGCACGCGCACAGCTATCAAAAATTCAATCAGATTCAAACTGAGGTCGCAAAAACAGTTGTTTCTACGCTTACATGTAAAGAGATGGCGGGTTGCAAACCTACAAAAATCCTCGATTTAGGATGCGGAAGCGGAACGCTTTATAAGCTTATCGATTGGAAAATAGAAAAGTTCGTCGGTGTGGATTTTTCATCCCCTATGCTTGCCCTGCATCCAAAATCTAAAACCGTTACATGTAAGCTTGGTGATTTCAATGATGCCGCGCTTTTTGCCGCTTTAAAAAAAGAGGATTTTGAATGTATTGTCTCCGCATCTGCGTTGCAGTGGGCTGATGATTTGGAAAAAGTATTGCGTAATATTGCAAATTTGTCTCTTCCATTTTCCTTAGCAATTTTTAGCGCAGGAACCTTTGCAACACTCCATGCAACAGCAGGCATCAACCCCATTATCCCAAGCTATGAGATGTTAAAAGAACTCTCGCAAAAGTGCTTACATGTAAACGCGCAAAAAGTGCTTTATCAATTAGAATTTGACAATACAAGAGAGATGTTTGCATATATCAAAAAAAGTGGAGTGAGTGCACATCGCAATCTACTTACATATAAAGCGACAAAAAAGTTGATGCAGGAGTATCCGCTTCACTATTTGGAGTTTGAGGTCGTTTATATAAACTCTTTTTCCAATGCGTAAAGAGAATAGCGTATATGTTTAAAGTTTTCAGAGAGTTTTGGATCGACTAGTTTGTAGAGTTCTTCAAGTACACGAGAGGATTCTTGCGCCCTTTTAAAGTTCGCGGTGATAATGCTCTGTAAACTTTCTCGCTTCATTTCGCAAGCCATAGACTGTCGTAAAACATCGTTGATACTATCTCGATTTTGTAAAAAAGGTTTCATGTCATCCACTTGTGCTAAGTGGCGAAGTTCTTTGAGTTGCAGAGCAAGTGTTTTGTTGTCTTCCTTATATCGGGCGATATCTTCAACAACGCGTATGCCCTCTTTGAGGCGGTTGAGGTTGGCATCACACACCCGAAGCAGTTCGGGTGTAAATGTGTTAGTCGTCATTTGAGCCAAAGATTCCAAAGAGTTGTAACAAGGTTACGAAGAGATTAAAGAAATCTAGGTATAAAGCGATTGCTCCATCCATTGGTGTTTCATAAGCTCCATTGATAACATTTTGTGTATCAAAAATTACCATCACACTGATAATAAGTAAAAATGCTGCTTGAATAATCAAAAACATCATTGGACTGTGTAAGAAAAACGCATTTACCAATGAGAATCCAAGTATTACAAAAAAAGCAATCATTAAAGGCTTTGTGAAAGTAGTAAAGTCAGTTGTCGTTTTGATTGCAAAAAAACTTAACGCTCCAAAAAGAGCGGAAGTCATTAAAAATGCATTCGCAACTAAAGCGCCTCCACCACTCATTCCAAGAATATGGCTCAATAATGGCGTGATAATAACACCGCTTGCAAACGTAAAAGCAAAAAGTGCAATCATATTGATACCAGGTTTATTTTTAACCATATTTAAACCAAACATTCCAAAAAGCATCCAAGGAATCGCAATAAACCAATAGTTTGCCGCAACAACTCCAGCAAATGGAATCCCAACATAAGCGCCAGCCGCAGCTGCAAGCATTGAAGCTGCAAACAGTTTATAAGTCTCTTTTACAAAAGAAACAGTCTGCGCTTCACTGCGACGTGCTGCTTCAAAACCAAATGAAGTAGATCTAGCATAATCTCTATCATATAATCCCATATTTCATCTCCTACCAATCTATACTATAGTTATAGTTTGTTTTGTATAGATTGTTTGTAAACATTAATGTAATGCAAGATGGTGAATGAATAGTTAATAGCTATTATTAGAGATGAAAAAAATGCTAAAAATAGGTAAAAATGAAATTTTCTCAAAGAAATTCAACAATTCTTTCCAAAACCCCTTGACATTACCAAACG
>JAVHOA010000060.1:0-13856 GCA_036169815.1 Sulfurimonadaceae bacterium | reverse complement strand
GTCTTCATATGTAACTAATGTGTCAGGAGTATATCTTCGCTTTTTATTATCAGTATATTCATAGTTTATCCGTATCGGTTGTTCTTCATATTTAAGCACATTTTTTTCAAACTCTAAAAACATATAAAAATCTCGTTCGAGTGTCGATTCAAATGCTATTTGAGTTTTATTTTTATAGCTTGCAAAATAACCAGTACAAGAGATATAACTCTTTTTAATTTTTCTGACGCTCATGTTCAAATTATATAGTATTTCTTCAATATTTACAACTATAAATTTATTTAAGTTAGTTCTTGTATATTTCAATTTAATCAACCTTTTTATTGTATTTTGTAAAGTTTGTTATTATGTAAAAAATTATTAATTCCTTGTTATGGAGCATGTTTGGTTAAGTTTGTTTTTGGATATGACATTAGTCCTAAACTCTTTAAAAGATGATTAGTTTATATAGATAACACTTATTTCTCGATAGATTTGCTTATCTCTTTATCGTGATGATTTGCACCAAGTCCCATGTTGATCTATAGCAATAAAGACAACCACTGCTAATACTACCACCGCTATTGTTTTACCTATCATTTAAATTCCTTGTGGTTTAATTTTTACTGCGTGTCTTATATCGCTGTATTTTTCAAATGCATGTGTGTGAGCCTTGTCTATGGCATCATCTTTACTTTCCGCTTCAATTTCTATTTCCTCTAATGGGTTTTTCTCAAAAGTATCAATAGCATCATAAATTTTTATTGTAAACTTTGTCATCAGCAGTAACCTTTTTGTCTTTTTGACTTACAGATTTTTTCATATTGTGTTCTCGCTTCATCTACAGTGCTGTAATAAACACTGAGTGTTCGGGTCGGCTTTTTGTTTTTCAGTGAACCATATTTGCGCTCCAAAAGCCATTCCCCAAAAAGAGTTGGGAATAGGGCTATTGAGTAATATCTAACTCTTTCTTCAACAGACCTATAGAGAGTAATACTATAGTTCATCAATCTTTCTCTTAAAGTCACCCTCAAAAAGCGCATCGATACCTTTAGCAATTACTAAGGCCATAACATCATTTTTCGAGGCATTACTCGGCAGGCTATCACTATATACGGGTATCATTGTTTCTATACGCTTTAATGTACGGCTATTGAAGTCTATTCGCTTATTAGTATTATCACTCTTCTCTTTTGTGTCAAAATTGACAGCATCTATGATGCTTATATCTACTTCTTCATTAATAGGACTATTATTACTATTGTTATTTTCATTTGGCACATTATCTTGCATTATGTATCCTTTAGTATTATATATTGGCTATTATTATACTAAAAAGGTAATAGTATGTCAATATACTATTGACTATGACAATAAAAAAATGTAAAATTATAAACGTATAACATACCTGATACATTATACAAAGCGTTTTTAAAAATTAAGCATACATTTACAACCTAGTAAACATATAACATACTATCTAGTATGTTATATAAAAAGCTAAAAATTAGAATATCTCAATAAAGGGAAGAGTATGAAACTCGAAACTAGCAATTTAATTGATGATCTTAACAGATGGTATAAGGCATATATAGACAATATAACCGCTTTATCATTCTCTAATAATACAATAGAACTATATAGTAGGGCTATTGATATGTTTATAGAATACTCTCATGATTATCAAGAGGATATGAGCATAAGTGATATAAAATCTATCTTTATTACAGGATACTTGGCATATATTGAAAATCAAGCAAGATTAAATGGAAGAAAAATAAAAAATGGCACGTATCTATCAAAAAGTACAAAATTATCATATCTAAAAGGGATTCGCAACCTTTTCGCATTTATATCGGATAACAATGATGAATTAAGATCATTTGACTCTATGTTCAAGAAAATAAAGATTGTGGATTCTTCAAAAAGAGAAGAGAAACTTGTTCATTTTTCAGAAGATGAGATTGAGAAACTACTATACACGCTTGAAAAAGAGAAACGTAAAAAAGATAGTTATATGAGTATGAGAAATTCACTGCTTATTAAGCTACTCCTCTTTTCTGGGCTACGAATATCAGAGGCTCTTAGTGTCACGCTCTCTGCCTTTAAAGAAAAGGGTGAGATATACACTATAGATATATATGGAAAAGGGCAAAAAGAACAGATTGCCTATATTAATAAAAAAGGGATCGAGGACGAGATTGAATACTTTACATCAAAACTCGAAGAAGATGAGTTCGTTATGAAAACGGAGTCTGGCGCGCCACTAAATAGGTCTAATGCCTACACGATTGTTAATCGTATCTACAAAAAGGCAGGGGTTAGAAAAACAGGCTTACATGTACTTAGACATACGTTGGCTATGAGACTTGTAAAAAAAGACACGAACCCTCTTACAATTAAAAAGGTGCTCAGACACAGCTCTATTAACTCAACCATGATCTATGCAAAGGCCAGTGAAGAGGATGTGACAGATTCGCTTAGTAGGCTGTAATGGCGGTCATTTGCTTTTCATTTCCAAAAAATATGAATACATAAAAAGGAGAATATAATGATAGATAAAAGCACAATAGCGTATAAGCTTAAATTGATAAGACTAGAGCTTGGGATGCAACAAAACGGACTTGCGGAAATTATGGAAGTAGGACAAAGTACAATATCAAAATATGAGAAAGGGGAGGGGCAACCTCGATTCTCTGAGTTAAAAAATCTTGTTACAAAACTTAATGTATCTCCGGAATTTTTACTCGGAAATAATAAAGGTAATATTGATAATTTCAGTGTTATGGAGTTTGAATTAGAAGAGTTTTTTGTTTAGCATGACTACCTATAGATAGTGTTTTTCCCATGCGTCTTAAGCCATATTTAAAACGTATAGGGAAAAAAGTCCCTTTGTAGGTTTACCCAAAATAATATCAAAAACTATTCTTGATATTATTTGCTGTGTTTGTAAGATTTGTGGTTGCATTGTTTTGAATCTGCGTTTTAACTTGATTATTAACCCAATCGCTAAAATCTATTTTTGAGTAATCTATTTTTTGAAACTCTGTTGGTGTAAAACCTCTACACTGTGGTGCTTGAGGAATACCCCAAGAAATACCAAGTTGTGTATGTCCTCCCTCTTGAATAATTCTTGCAAGAGGAGAGGAATAACAACAATATGTTTTTTTATTCTGTACACATCCAACAAGTGGCCATTTTTCAGCACAGTAGCTTCCTATATAGTGACAATTTCCATCAAGATCTCCGAATTTCCGTAGAGTTCCTAGCGTTTTTTCCGTAGATGAACATTTTCCCAAACCAAACCATGTATCACCTTTTTTACAGCAATCAGAATATCCCGTTTGAATACCACCGGGACGGCATCTGTTGTCATTTCCATTAAATATATATATTTGCCCCGTACAATTTCCGCTAGAGTCTTTTGCACCATTGTCTGTTTTGTCAGTTGCGCCTTGTGGTGTATCTGTGTTTTGAACGCTACCCGTAATGTCGTTACATGTGTAGTTTCCGAGAGGGCAGGTTTCCACTGTTTTACTACAAGCGTTAGCACCTGATTGTCCTGTTGGTGTGTAGCCGGAAGGGCAAGATGATGTTGTTTGGCTACAAGCATTTGCGCCTGATTGACCCGTAGGTGTGTAGCCGGAGGGACACGCTTGAGTGTTTACTGTACATGTTGTGCCGGAGAGGGTTCCGCCGGAGGGGCAGATGTAGGTGGTTGTACCACCGCAGGTGTTGGCTGCATACGCGCTTATCGTTAAAAAAAATGAGAGGATTAGTATATTACGCATTGTTATTCCTATTTTCGTTGTTAACTGAATTTCTCCACCCAAAAACCTGTTTAGATATCTCTTCCGTTTTTCTATAGGTGTAAAGATAGAAGTTTTGGGAAAATTGCTTATTCTCAAAACAAATAGTTAAATACGATTTAATTATTTCCAACGAAACCCGCATTTGTTGAAACATCTCTGACATTTGTTTTTTCTTTTCATTAGATGCAAATTGTAAAATTAAGGAATTTTCCATGACTACCGTTAGATGGGGATATATTTTTTGTTCCATAAATAAAATACGGAAAGTTCTATCCATACTTTTGTGTTTTTTTAATAGCGAATTCAATAAAAGCACCGTATCACTATATAATCTTGGGTTTTCGTATGACTTAACAGAGGACATGCTTATAACCTTTCATGATTTGATATTACTTGACACAACGAACCATATAGTGGTTGTAGCCGCTGTAGTAGGGGTAGAGGCTGGAGCCAGACCAAACCCAAATGCTGCTGCTGAAGGTAGAAGTCCATGTCTGTGCCCATGTCCATACGCTCGGACATGACGGTACACATCCTCCACCCGCGAGTGTTTCTGCCTGTGTCGGTAATCTCATCCCTTTGCTCTGACAATAGATTGATGCTTGGCTAAGATACATATAACCACCCTCACAATTGTCATAGGTCAAGCCACCAGTGGTAGTTGCTGTCGCCACATAAGTGCTAGTTCCGCCAGTCATTGCTGTGTACTGAGTGGTGCTTGTCATCGCTACATATTGTATAGAAGCTGTACACTGTGCCTGTGTACTTCCATCCGAACACCAATGCCCACTTGAATTTGAAGTCGTTGCCGGAGGTGTTCCGTTAACGCAATCCAATGGCCCATTCCACTCAACAATAGCAGGTCTCATAGGTTTATAACTTCCACCATAGCTTGCATGATAACCATCATCCCCCCATGTTCCATCATTTTGCATATAAGCCCACTGCTCACCATTAATCGGTGTTATTCCTATGTCTGTATTATCAAGCTTGTTGTCTGGCTGTCCTGAAGCCCAATTTAAATATAACAAAGAGAGTCCGTTACTATCTGTAAATCTTGATGGAGTTACTGAGTTATAGCTTGATGACTTCAATGGATCATATGCACCAATCCAAGCGGTTTGTCCTGAATATTTCGAAAGAGAAGCGACAAGAGTGTTTATACTGCTATCTGTTGGTATTGCTAGACTACTAAAATCAGTCCAAAAGCCACTAGCTTTAGATATCCCGTAAGTCTTTTTACCATCACTCACAAAATATGAGTATTTCGTAGTGTCACAAGCTCCTGAGCCACCACTAGAAAGTGGGTCAAGCGTTTGACATGCAGTTCCACCACAAGCAGAAGCGCATAAAGTAGAATCTGAATATGTGCCATTATTAGTTTGACAATAGTATGAAGATGCCTGCAATAGCATCGGTAACAATAAAGTGGCAAAAGTTATTTTTCGCATACAACGTCCTCTTTTCTGTATTTATCAGTTTCTTTTTTAAATATAGCCATCACCTTTGCAGAATATCTACCCGTTTTGTCCCCATTGTAACAATTAAGAGCATTGGTTGTATAGCCATGCTTTTTAATGCATTGAGCTAAAACCCAAGCACCCACTTGTATATTAGTTTCTGGATCCCATAGACTCTCTTTTGGTATTCCATGTTTTTCAAGTGTCGAAAAATGGATGGAATTTATCTGCATAACGCCAACATCAACAGAGCCGTTCCTGTTGCGATTCACAGCGTATGGATTTAATCCACTTTCGTGTTTTGCAATAGCGTATAAAAGCCAAGCATCAACCTTATACCGCTCTGAGGCTTCCACAAATGGATTAGCAAATACCGAGCTAGATAAAGCAAGCAGTATTGATGTTGTTAATATTAGTTTTGAGAACATATCATATCCTTAGCGCCTTCGCTCACAACTCCAATATTTGTAATAGCTTGCTGAAAACCTCTCATGTTTGTTCCTGGGCAAGAACAGTTGTCTATCATTGTTTCTGAGAGACTAGCATCAACAGGACAAGCAGCAGAAGAGCCACTGCCCGTACAAGTTTTGGCAACAGTTTCATACACTATTGAACCTCCTGTTGTTTGACTTCTATTTGTATTGTCAAAAAACATATCATTACTCACTTTAGGTCTTTTTACTGTACAAGTTGGCGCAAGACAGCTCTCCGCTGTAGGCAAAGCTGTAATTGTTTGCGTTGCTTTATTCATATCAGTATAAGTCATAGTTGCCGAGGTGTTGTCTGTTTTTGTTGCAGTACCTGAAGCTTGAATTTGTTTTGATGCATCAATGTTTACATTACTTGTTCCGCAATCGTATGTGCGTTTATAATAAAATTTAGGAGTGTCACCAGAGTATAATGTCTTTATTCCATTTATTGTTTGAATTGTTATTTGTGATGATGATGAGCATACCGTTCCATTAGTAATGCTTGAGCTGTACTGATAACAATCTTCGCTGGGCTGAATGTTAGTTTTAACATTATTTCTTATTGTATATACACAATTTTGCCCATTTTTATCACACACTTGCTCATCTATAATAGTACAATTTGAAGGGCAATTATTTGATTCAACATTCTCAAAGCTTTCACTTTGATAAGCATTTGATTTATAAACATGAAGACTATAGTTATCAAAACCTCCGCCAGAATGTTGCTCTCTGAAATAGTTTATTAGCACATTTGCTACTTTTGTGTTATTGTTAATAATTGCAACAGCCTTTGCAGCTTTTGAAACCCCACAAGTTTCAAAATAGCCTCCGCTTGCATCACCAGAATATGAGAGTGATGCTGTCGCACCATCGTCATCACATGCAGCCCATGAAAAATCTCTTACCGCGTATAATGATTGTCCAACTTTTACCTGCACAGATAAATTATCTATTGACACCATTCCGCTTCCTGCTACATGCCCATTTGCTTGAGCTGCCAGCTCACAATAGCTTCCCCCATTCCAATTCACAGCATTAGTGCAATCATATTGGGTTGTCATAATACTTTTTAAAGAATTTGTTATTGTGCACGAAACCTTATTCGGCATTCCTAGCGTATCCCCACTTTCATTATATGCCACATTACTCTGATTGCTAATCATTGAGTAGTAACTAGTAGGATCGCTTCCTTGTTCTAGTGCGATATCTCCGATTGAAGTGTTCGGTGGTGTTTGTGCGTCATAATATTTAGTAGGATTCTGCTCTCCGTGCTGATCCCAACTGGTCGCTCCAATTCCTGAACAGTTGATCTTATTTTGCCCAAAAAGAGAATATGCCATATTTGCTTGGTCGAATTCATTTTTTGACAGTATAAATCTTGAATCGTTTTTCATAATCGTCGTAGAAATTCCTCCCCCTATTGTGTCATACATTTGTTCCGCAAGGGAACTAACCCCACATGAAGCATTTGAACAAAAACATGAACCTAATCCACTATACCCATTCGAGACAGGAGTTAGTGATAGTTGTCTATTGCTATTCGTAGTCCATATATATGGCTGACAGGCATTCCAACTGCCTGCCGGATTACACATCACAACCCCATTTGCACATACGCCAGATACAGTTCTTCCTGTACTGCTTGTATCGTATGTGTAATCAAATTTTCCATCAAGATCTGTGTCTTGCTGAACCATAAGCCTATAATCATTGCCACCTACAGGTAAAAAAGTAATGACTACCGTTTTTGTATTTGAGGGACATTGGACCTGCGCATTAAATGAAGTTTTCCCATCCATGGTTTTCATTTGCGAACCGCCCATGATTGGTTTTGATAAATTTGAATTTACAGCATTTCCAGATCCCATAGTTCCCAAAAACATATTACCTGCCTGTGAGGATGCAACTTTCGGGTCTGTTGTGTTAGTATCTGCATATAAAGCAAAATAAACTGAAAAAAATAGATATAAAAATCGCATTTTTGCTCCTTGTGGTATTAAAACTTCAGTTGAAGTCCGTAAGATATTTTGTTATTGTTGCCCTTATATGGATAGATTACGACTTTTGCATCATAAGTCTTTTCATTCTTGCCTGTAAATCCAAAAAACATGTAGCCATTGTTTTTGAGATGTTGTTTTGACGCAATATTTCGAATAGCTTCAGATCTCTCTTCTCGATTGAAGTTTATTTTCTTGCTCACAAAAAAGTCATCAATCTTGCTATCAAAAATTCTAAAACAATCTGGGTGCTCACACGCATAGTATGTTAAAATCTCTCCGGTTTCTACTTTTACAAACTCTTTTTCATACACATATCCTTGTCTGCAAATAGGGCACTTAAAAAGTCTGTTTTGCTCATCTTGTTCATCTTGCTTTGAGTATGTTTCTAATAATTTTTTAACATTTTCTGGATCAGATAAGAAGAGGTTGATATCATCAATTTTTATTTTTTTTTGCAAGATAATTGCTTTTGCTAGATTGATTTGAGCCTCTGTCACCTTTGGTGCTACCTCTTTAATTGAGGCCTCTTCAAAAATCTCATCAATCAAAAATGAATATTCCCCGATAAGCAGTTCCGCGTCATCGTTATTAAATCTGATACCATTAAGTCTATCCCAATATTCAATAATATTTTTTTCGTCTAAGAGCATTGGGGCATATTTTTCACACCATTCTACAAGCTCTTTTGCGATCTCTTGAGGGTGCATCATATTGTTGGCCAAAGAAACTAGATTTGCTCCTACGAGATTACTCTGAATGATATGAAATGACTCTGCTGTCCCTATCCCTTTTCCACCTAATATCTGTGTGTTAAATCTTCCAACTCCAAATCGAGGAGGTCTTTTTGCTGAAATTGTTACAAAATCAACATTTGTAGGAAAAAGTTGTTCTTCATAACTGCATTTTGGCAGCACTGTTATAAAACTTCCCTCTGATGGAGTGTCTTCTGTTGCATCCAACGCATTTAAAAGTGATGTGTTGACTATCCTCCAACATTTCTGAGAAACATTTTCTCCTTTAGTTGGATCATAAACTTCTGATAAGAAATTTGATCTTGCTTCTAATTTTTTACTATTTCCAACTTTGACTTGTAAAATTGAAGTATCATAAATTGCATCTTTGAGTTGAACCCACTCTGTAAGCATAAAAATAAAAGAATAAAGCATATGCGCATCATTTCTCATCTTTACATTATCAAACGGTATATTCGCAAACTCTGCTGTGTTTATTACATGATCTTTATCATAAGCCTCTTCAAAAAAAACAGGGATAATTGCACAACCTTCCGTATCCACATCTTTAAAATCTCTTTGAGTCTGCAAAACATAGTCATCGCCATATTTCGCATTTAGATAGCGGATTAATGCAATTGACGACTGATGTGGAATCTGTTTTGAATTTGTCATTGGATTTGTAATAAGCCCTGCGTGATGCAGACGTTTTGCTAATATCGTTGTGTATTCAATCCCAAAATGGTACAAATAAAACATCTTGCTTTGGAGAAATGAAAGGGTTATTGGTTTATAAGTTGGCTTTACGCTTTTTTCCTCATTTTGATAGAAACTAACCTCGTGTACATTTGTTGTATTTCTAAGGTACTCAATCGCATCATTTCTTTCTTGTAGATGCTCATCTGTATATGTTGTGTTTAGAGGTAAAGAAAATTCTATCCCATCTTTTAAATATGAAGCATATATCTTATAAAGTTTTTTAGGTTCATAAGCATCAATGGTTCTCTCTGCTTTTATGATCCAATGGAGGCTGGCTATGGTCGGGAGAATGACATAAAAATTTTGAAGCTGTTTGTGCCATTTTTTTGTAACGGTGTTTATTTCCGCATAACTAGCATTTTTAAAATTCTCTTTGTACCTCTGAACTCTCTCCTCAATAATTGCAGATTTAACGCCATTTGAAAATCTGTATGCGAACATCATATTTATCGAATGTTCGGCTTTTTTTGATAATGCGTGTTTTTCATCCACAAAATATCCATTTTTGATAGCATCTTGTACTTCATCAATACTCTCAAAATCACATAAAAAATACTCTTTTACATGTAGTGTATTAATAGCGTGTTGCAAAAGTGTTGAATATTCAAATTTCGTGTTATCTTCAATATAAACAGCATCGAATTTATTTAGATGTTGCTTGATCACTTCATCCTCTACTTCATTCCCATTCACATTCCATTTTTTACAGAATAGAGAGGGTTTGGCAACTCTCCATTCTTTTATATCAAAAGCCCCTATCACTTTGGTATATACAACATCGCTTGCCACTATCAATAGATTCATCATGCACTCCTAGCTATGTTTATTTTTAGTTTCTTCAAACCAAGGCATCTCTACAGACACCCAATTGCCAACCCTGTCTTTCATTAGTCCAACATCATAGTTTCCATGACTATTAGTATGTTCAAGATGTTGAAATAGGGCATTGTCTTTAATCCCTGTTATCACTTTTACTTTTGCAATATCACTCGCCTCTGTGTGGAGTATTATTTTTGTGGCGGTGTTTGTATGAAAGAGATCTGGAAAGTTTGCAGGTGTTTGTGACATAACCATCATCATCCCGCCAAAGTTACGAATTTGAGAGATAACTTTGTTGTAAAGAAGGTTTTTGTTTCTTGCTTCTTCTTGCTTATCTGGGAGAAGTGTCTGCATTTCATCAATAACAATTACTGTATCTGTCTTGCTATCTTGTCGTCTGTTTTTATACACGACATTTCCCTCTGGAAGTGATTTATATTCACCTCGAAGATAAACCATTCTGAAAATTTTTGCAACAATAGTATCAGCACAGAAGAGTCTTGCTTTATCGTTTATAGATGCGAGGTTGTATCTATTAACTTCAGCAAATGAAGGGGCAGGGGTTGAGCGTCCAAATACTCCTGCACTATTTAATGCTGCCAAATATGTTTCGATTGTTTTGATTGTTTTGATACGGTCTTTATCTGCGTAAAATTTAAAATCAAGCCAAGCGTAGTTATCTTCACTTTCATCAAGTAGTGCTTCGTATGTAGGAACGTCTCCCCCAAGAAAAGAATAGTTTAGATACTGTTCAAAATATGATTTAAGCTTCTCTGAATTTTTAAAAATATGGTCTTGTAAATCTGCTAATTCATCATTAATCTTATTGTGCTCTTTTTTAACACGGTCAACGTCTCTATCTGCAACTTCTTCAAGTTTTTTTAGCTCATCTTGCAATCGCATCTTTTTTAAATGCCACTCGTTCATAGCTTTACCATTCTTAGCCATAATAGAGCCAAACTTAGCACCATATCCACCAGAGACAAAGTCAAGAATATAATCGACTAACTCTTTCATATCTGCTATTATTGGAAGCTTTTCTTGAAACTCTTTTTGTGTAAGCTCTAGCCCCCAAGATTCTATATCCTCATCAATAATATTTGCTTTTCTATAAGTATCTACAATTAAACGTCTTAAAACAGCGCTCATAGCAGGAGCATTATTTAAAGTCTTAATAAATGTTTTTTGAAACATATTCATCACATCATCTATTTGTGCATGAGGTCCACCATCTTTTGTATCTCTTAAAAACTCAAAAGGATTAATAGAATAGGGCGAATTTCTCACTTCGAAATCAAACAGTCTTTCAGGAGCTTTACCCTCTAAGCCTAGAGTGTTTTGAACATCAATAACGTGGATATTTTTACCTGACTCATAGAGATAAGCCATTAAATCTTTTGCTAGTCTCGTTTTTCCTGCACCTGAACCACCTGTAATCATAATATGGCCGTTTTGTGCTCTATCAGGATTCCAATACACATACTTATCTTTTGTCATATATTGCTTAAATCTAAAACCTTGTTCGTTGTTCACGCTCTAACTCCATTTTTGCTACAAAACTTGTTGTATTTTTCTTTCCAATATGTATTAAATTTCTCTGAGTAATATTGCAACGCTTGTTCTTTACTCATCCGTGGCAAATGCTGAGGCACTTGAATCGCAACCCATTCACCATTCACCATTTGCATGGCCATTTTAGCCATTATATAGGCTTCACCATAGGTAAATATTATTTCTTCATTCTTTCTCATTTCTAGCTCTACCAATTTGATTTTATTAAATAAATGCCCACCGTTACTAAGACAAGATAGAAAGCACATCCAAATATACTTGAAAAAGCAACTCTAAAATCTTGTCTTGATGGAATAGCATTTTCAACTAAAACTACCAACATAAAAATGAATCCTAGATCAGTAAAAATATCCCTTGACGCAACATAATATTCATAAATATGATTTAGATAATATGCGAAAATAAAAAGTGATAGTGGTGCTAATCCGATTGGCAACTTGTTGTACCAAGTTGGATTTTGTATTTCCACACTTCCTAGCGTCCAATAATCGCCGTTTCTTTTTGGGATAAGCGAAAAAGAAATAGGTCTGCCATTCAATGCAAGTGCAAAAAGATAATGGGTTAATTCGTGCAGAAAAGTTCCTAGTATATTCAACACAATCCCAAATAAAGGAATAGAGTAGGTGGCAGATTTTAATCTCATAAATAGTATGGATATTATTACTATAAGCGTCTGATTTATACTGAATTCCAATATCACTCCTTGCTAAAACCAACTGCCCTATGTATAACCCGTTTTTTCATTTTTGTACAAAAATATAAATAAAATGATGTGAAATAAAAAAAGAATAACTTTTATATCAATATAATCAATTTACTATTGACAAGTAACGAATATTTTGTTATACTACTGTTATATTTCAACTTAGGAGAAGTAAGATGAAAACAAAAAATATTCTTTTAGACACTTCTATAGTTCTTGATAACGTAAACAATATTACTACTATTGATAAATATGCTAATGTATTTGTAACAGATGTAGTATTAAGAGAATTAGACGGCAACAAAGGGGCGGAAGAGGCAAAAGGATACAATGCTCGTGAATTCTTTAGACAATTCAATTCTAATGAGTTTACAACTCTTAATAAAATGCCCTCAACAGATGCGCCATTGCAAAAAAATGATACTCTTACGCAAGGTTCAATTAATAGCGGTGCTCATATATTTACATTGGCTCGTAAATGGTACAGAACTAGAGATATTAATGACAGCAAGATTATAGAAATGGCACAAGATTATGATTTAACACTTAATACATTAGATCAGGCTCAGAGTGCTAGAGCTAAGAGTATTGGAGTTGAGGCAGAGATATTAAACAAGGACAAAAAAATGAAAACAAGAACGATTGCAAATAGCGAATTGGATTTAAAAGTAGTAGGTCTTTCTGTAGGTTTTGTAGTAATTATGCCATTTGCAATTTTGTTTCCGTACTTACTAATTCCCATATTGCTTATCGGCGGTGCAGTTTTACTAAATGCAGTTATGAACAGTAATCAAAATGTTGAATTTGTTGAAACTGACAAACAGAGTTTTAATGTGAAGTCATTCTTGGAAAACAACACAGTAGCAGGCAGAGATTCTTCCGACAGTTCTTTAGAGATAGCATCATATTCTAATCCTGTAACGGGAATGAAAGCAGGTGCTTTTTCTATGTATGGTATGGGTGCTTAAAGATGGTGATTGTTTTTGAATCATGAAAAAACCTAACTAGAGCTAAAATTGCTCTAGTTATTCTGGGACTGTAATAAATTCTGTGTCAACACCTAATTTCTCCTAAGATTGTATCACAATCCTAAAGCGTCTTTCAATCTCTCCTTAAAAAATATATTGAGTTGAGAGATTGTCAGACTCCAATTTTGTATTGGCATACTCCATTTTTTCTCAGCGTTTTTTATTCCAACAAATAGTAATTTGAGTAAGCTGTTATCATTTGGAAAAGCCCCCTTCGTCTTTGTCAATGTCCTAAATTGGCGATGAACAGATTCGATGATATTTGTAGTGTAAATAATGCGTCTAATAGGTTCTGGGTACTTGAAATAGTTAGAGAGATTATCCCACTTATTTCTCCAAGATTCAAATACGATAGGGTATTTTTTACCCCATTTTGACTCAAGTTTATCGAGTGCAAGCTCAGCCTCTTCTTTTGTAAAAGCCTGATAAACACTTTTGAGTTCACCTGTAAATATTTTCTGATCCTTAGAAGCAATATACTTCACGCTATTGCGTATTTGATGGACTATACAGAGTTGAA
>JAVHOA010000059.1:0-41253 GCA_036169815.1 Sulfurimonadaceae bacterium | reverse complement strand
TGGAATGAACGTAAATCGGTCAAACTATTTGGTAAAGTTAAGTATCCTGGAGAATACGCGATTGAAGATGGTGATCATCTCTCCAATCTTATTCAACGTGCGGGTGGATTTATTGAAAGTGCTTACACAAAAGCGGCCGTATTTACACGAGAAGAACTCAAGGTACGCCAGCAAGAGGGTGTAGAAAGACAGATCAAAGATCTTGAACAAAGAGTAATGTTTATTGCAACACAACCAACAGAAGCAGGACAAGTCGCATCAGATAAAACACAACTCGTCAGTTTAATTGGCACACTCAAGGAGGAGATCAAAACAACTCCATTTGTTGGAAGATTAGCGCTCAATATTGATCAAAATGTGACAAAATTCAAGGGATCTTCATCGGATATTCTCTTAAAAAATGGAGATGCCCTTTATATTCCAGAAAAAGAGGATAGCGTTATTGTTCAGGGTGAAGTGCTCAATCCAAATGCTATTGTGTACAATCCAGATTATGGAGTAGATGAATATCTAGAAAAATCAGGCGGAACAAAAACAAGTGCAGCCTTGGATAGTATTTTTATCGTCCATGCAAACGGCGAAGCTGAAGTAGCGAAAAAAGGGTTTTTCTTTACAAAAACAGCCGATATCGGACCAGGAGATGTTGTTGTGGTTCCTATGTATATCAGTACCATCAGCGGTATGCAATTTGCCAAAGACATCACTTCTATTGTGTACCAACTCGCCGTTTCCGTCGCAGCACTCCGTACAATAGGAATATTTTAATGAATCAAAATACCATAGATATCCAAGAGGATGAGATTGATTTACGTGAGCTTGGGCGCACCATTGCAAAACACAAAAAAAAGCTGGTTGCCTTTACTCTTGTTGTGACACTGCTCAGCGCATTATGGACTCTCACAAAGCCCAATATTTACCACTCTGCGGCAGTGTTAGTTCCACAAGGAGATTCTGCTTCTTCCTCTATGGGAGGTCTTGGTGCGTTAGCTGGTTTAGCTGGAGTGGATATTGGCGGTGGCGCTATGACTGCGGATGGTGCTTACCAACTTTATCTTGATGATTACAATTGGATGCGAACATTTTTAACACAAACGAAACTGTTTGAAAAGATTAATGCAATTGATGCCGATAAAAACTACCATTTTGCATTGGGAAATGACACTTTTTATCATTTGCTTCAACGCGCTCCTGAAAAAACACTCGATGAGATGACAGTCCAAGAGAAAGAGGAATTACTCTTTAAAACCTATCAAAACATAAAGCCAAGACTCACTGTTAGTTCGGATAAAAAAACTTCAGTGATTACACTGGGCTTTAGTGACCCTGATCCTGTACTGGCAAAAGAGATAGTCATGCTCTTTTTAACCAAAGCATCAAATTCTCTACGCATGAATGAACTCTCTGATATGGAAAAAAAGATAGATTATTATAATGATGAGCTACAAAAAACCAATGATCTTGCACTAAAAACCCAACTTTCTCAGTTGATGTCGGCATTAATTCAGAAAAAAGTTTTAGCCCAATCTAGTGACTACTATAATGTGAAAATGATGACGGCTCCAAGTGTTGCCTATGAGAAAGATAAAGAGGGACCAAAACGAGGACTCATCGTTGTTGTCTCTTTTGTCACTTCACTTATTCTTGGAATTTTTGGGATATTTTTACTTGAGTTTATCAAAAAAGAGGAAAATCTCAGTGAATGAGATTTTCTAAACCGTTCACAACCTTTTGAATAATCCAATCAGGAGTGGAAGCTCCGGCACTGATACCACAGAGTTTTTTACCTCCAAACCACACCAACTCTAAATCTTTTTCATCTTCGATATGATAACTCTGAGCACAAAACTCTTTTGCGATGCTGTAAAGTTGTTTTGTGTTAGAAGAGTTTTTTCCACCGATGATAAGCATAACATCTGCTCTTTTTGCTAGTTTTCTGACCGCATCTTGATTTTCAAATGTTGCGTTGCAGATGGTGTTAAAAACACGAACCTCTTTATAACGAGGGATTAAATAGCAAGCGATTTCAAGATAATCCTCAGCTTTCCTTGTCGTTTGGGCAACAAGGGCAATATGCTCTTTGAGTTTTAAATCTTCCAAATCTGCAACACAACTCACAACATACGCGCCGTGCTGTGCATAGCTTTTGACACCCTTAATCTCAGGATGGGTTTCATCGCCAAAAATGATAATATCATATCCTAGCGCACTCATCTCTTCGCATATCTGCTGCGGTTTGGTCACATATGGGCATGTCGCATCGATTACATCAACGCCCTTTTCTTCTAAAAATCTAAGCTCACCTCTGGGAATCCCATGGGTACGAATAACCGCTTTGTCGCCAGTTTGAAAACTTGTAATATCTTCAGTTAAACCTACTTTATAATCTTGATCAAGTCGTTCAATCTCTTTGGCATTATGGATAAGCGGCCCGTATGTTACAGAGTTTTTATTCTCTTCGGCAATCTTGATTGCACGTTTGACACCAAAACAGAAACCGTAATTTTCAGCTAATTCTATCTTCATCTTCAATGTACTCGATTTTTGTTAAATTTTCTAAAAGTTCAAAAAAGTTTGGAAATGAAGTATTGATGCATGCAACATCTTGCACTTCCATGCCACAACGAAGCCCTGCAATAAGAAAACTCATAGCAATGCGATGATCGCCATGACTATCAATACAAGCCGCTTCTAGCACGCCACCATGCACACTGTAGCCATCTTTTGCCTCATCTACAATGATACCGCATGCTCGCAAGCCTTTGACAACAGTATCGATTCTATCACTCTCTTTGACACGTAACTCCTCGGCATTTTTGATGACACTTACGCCCTGCGCACACGCAAAAGCGATGGAAAGTGCTGGAAGTTCGTCAATAAGCCATGCAATATTCTCTTCTACAGTTATGGCTTGCAATGGAGCGTATGCAACACGAATCGTGCCGATTGGCTCGTACTTGTCCTCGGTGAGTTCATAGGTAATATTTGCACCCATTCTCTCTAACGCCTTAAACCCTTCTATACGTGTTTTATTGAGTGTCACGCCCTCTAAAACGACCGAGGAGTTTGGAGTAATAGCGGCGGCAACTGCAAAGAAAAAAGCACTTGATGGATCTGCGGGAACACGAATATCTAAAGGGGATAAAAGCCCTTGCATCGGAGTAATCGTTGTGGTTAAACCGCTTACATGTAAGGATGCACCCATTCCCTTAAGCATCCGCTCGGTATGGTCTCGACTAAGCTGGGGCTCTGTGTAAGTACAGACGCCATCGGATCGTAAAGCTGCTAATATCATCGCGCTTTTCACTTGAGCGGATGCAATACTGCTTTCGTAGTGAAATGCTTTTAGAGATGCTCCGCGAATACTCAGTGGTGCCAAATCTCCATTATTTCTTCCATCGAGCCCTGCTCCAATTGAGCGAAGTGGAGCAGTAACTCTCTTCATAGGGCGACGGCGAAGATACTCATCTCCGCTTAGAACAAAATGTCCCTCCGCAGAGCTTAAAAGTCCACAAAAAAGGCGTATTCCCGTTCCCGAGTTACCGCAATCTAAAATATTTTCACTCTCTTTGATTCCCGATGAACTGATACAAATATGTTCTCCATCATCTGTGACTTTTGCACCAAGGTTTTTGACAATCTCTAGTGAGTTGAGCGTATCTTCAGCTCGCAAAAAGTTTCGAATTTTTGATTCTCCCTCTGCAAGCATCGCAAACATAACACAGCGATGCGAAATAGATTTATCTGAAGCAATTTTATCTGTTATAAAATCAAATGCTTGTGCTGAAAATATTTTTACGCTTTTCATCGCAAAGTGAGTCCCAATTTTTCATGTAATGCATCTAAAATTGCATTGATATTTGAGGTAATATCATCCTCTTGCAGTGTTTTTTCCAAAGACTGCAAGACAAAACGAATCGTTAAACTTGCATTTTCTCCAAGATTGGAATCAATATATTTATTGATAGGATAAAATCTTACAACCTGCTCTGATTTGCATGCATCGATCACTTTTTGTACTTCACAAAAGGTCATATTTTGAGGAACAACCAAACTTAAATCGCGAAATGAAGCCTGATATTTAGAAGTCGGTTTTGCTTCAACAAGATCAAAAGAAAGCTGGTCAAAGTCGATTTCACAAAGAAAAGTTTGATCCAGATCAAAGGCATCTTGCACCATTGGATGGAGTTTAAAAAGCTCACCGATTACGTGGCCCCTAAAAATGATTTTTGCACACTGGTAGGGATTTGCCAAGCCGTGTGTAGGGGTAAAAGCTTCTAAATCGATATCGCCAACCACATTTGCTACCAACTGTACAAAAGAACCAAAATCCATTTTACTTGATTTTCCAGAATTAAGAATTCCATCTTTATACGCATCACCACTATAGAGAAAACCCATTTTTTTTGACTCTTCTCTCGTGTTAGAAAACACAGAACCTATCTCAAAAAGTCTTACATCTTTATATCCAGATTTTGTGTTTAAACTCGCAGCATTTAAAAGCCCAAGCATCAAAGTTGGACGCATTGTATCGAGCGTATTGACGATTGGATTTAAAAGTTCTAAATCTTCTTGTGTACATGTAAGGCCATATTCTTGCAGTTTTACTTTTTCATTAAATACAAAATGTACCGTTTCAAAAAAACCTTGATTGGCTGCGCTGTGTCTGTATTTTCTTAATTTTTTAAACTCAAAATACCCTTGCGATAAAGCATTTTTTTCTTTCAATAAAAAGGGTTTTGATGCTATGTTATCAATCCCAATAAGGCGCACAATCTCCTCAACAATATCTTGTTTATTGAGAATATCATGGCGAAATCTTGGAACAGAAATCACAAAATTTGTCCCTTGTGATTTACCTATATCAAACCCTAAATTTTGTAAAATCTTTGTGATGGTCGTTTTATCGATATTTATACCGATAATACTCGTAATCTCCTCTAAACTTACACTAATTACAGCTGGTTCATGATCGTCACAAAGCTCAATGCTTCCGCCATAAATCTCAGAAGTGGAGTTTTTATCAAACATTCCTATAAAATAGTTGAGTCCAATGTTGAGTTTTGGCTCACTTCCTCTAGAGGTGCGATAAAAAAGATGGCCACTTGCAATCTTGTTTTGAGCCATCTGTTTTGAAATGATATGAGGCGGGACATAACTCGCTTCAATAATCACAAGTCCCTCATTGTGAGCCATTTTAGAGTCATCATTTTGATTGATACCAACGATGGAAGCAACTTTATCTTTTGCATAAATCGTTGCAAAACCAAGAGCGTCAAGATTTAAAGCAATTTTTGCTTTTTTCTCAAGTGTTTCACCGTCTTTAAAGAAGTTGTAGTCGTAAGCTCTCAGCACAACTCCTGTTGTGTACGTGCCATAAAATAAAAATGCATCCAAATCAGATGACTGTTTTTCCTCTATTTGTGCCAGACGCAAAGAGGTCAAAAATGGAACTTTCATCTCTTTGATTTCAATAGCTTTATAACGCAAGTTTACATCCAAACCATCTGCATGGGTGAGTTGTAAAATACGCCCGATTCCCATCCGTCGCTCTTCACCCTCTCCATCAGCTATTTTTAAAAGTGGGCGGCTGTATGCTGCACATAAATCTCTTGCAACACCATAGATACTCAGACAATCGCCTCTATTGGCTGTGAGTTCTATCTCGATGAGCGTGTCTTGAAGATATTTGTTTGTGTGTAATGCTTGGCCTACAACAATCTTTCCAATAGAGTTATCAAACTCGATAATTCCGCTTGCAACTTCTACAAGACCCAGTTCACTTGCCGAACAAATCATCCCCTCGCTATCCACACCGCGAAGTTGCACAGGCTTGATTTCAAGTCCATTTGGCATCACAGCGCCTAGTGTTGCAACTGCTACATGTAAGCCTTTTTTCACATTTGCCGCACCGCAAACAATCTGGCAAACAGAGGTTCCAGTATTAACTTTACAAACATTGAGCTTATCTGCATCAGGATGTTTTTCACACTCTAAAACATACCCAAAAACTATCCCTTCAGGGATTTTATACTCGACAACTCTATCAACTTCAAGCCCAATGGAGTTGAGTGTTTTTGCCAAATCTTGTGCTGATTTATCTTCAATATTGATAAACTCGTTTAACCAACTTTTTGTAATTATCATTGAAACTGCTCCAAAAGTCTAACATCTCCTTCAAACAAAGAGCGAAGGTCTCCAATATGGTGAATAAGCATCGCAAAACGCTCCACACCAAGTCCAAATGCATATCCGCTGACATGCTCATATTTTACCGCTTTAAAAACATTTGGATCCACAATCCCACACCCTAAAACTTCGAGCCAACCTGTATGCGAGCACACACGGCATCCATCGCCGCCGCAGAAGATACAGGAAATATCCACTTCTGCTGAGGGTTCTGTGAAAGGAAAAAAGCTTGGTCGAAAACGCACCGCAACATCGCCAAACATATATTTTAAAAAATCTTCTAAAATAAATTTGAGATTTGCAAAGGATACTTTCCCCTCTTCATCTACAAGCAATCCCTCGACTTGGTGAAACATCGGAGTGTGCGTCAAATCATAATCACGACGAAAAACCGCGCCTGGAGCGATCATGCGAATTGGCGGTTTTGTAGCAAGCATAGTGCGAATCTGCACCGGAGATGTGTGGGTACGAAGGAGCATCTCATCTTTAAAATAAAAAGTATCTTGCATATCGCGCGCGGGATGGTGTTTTGGAAGATTGAGCGCTTCAAAGTTGTGAAAATCATCCTCAATCATCGGTCCCGTTTGTACAGAAAAGTTCATGGAGGAGAAATACTCAACAATCCTATCCATAGTTTCCATCACGGGATGGAGCGCGCCTTTTCTTGTTGTTGTTGAAAAGAGTGAAACATCCAGTGCTTCGGCCTTCATCGCTTCATACAACTCTTTTGTTTGTAAAACTGTTTTTTGTTCATTCAAGAGTAAAGTTAACTCATTTTTATGGGTGTTGAGCTCTTTTGCAAACGAAGCTTTTTGCTCATTTGGCACAGATTTCATCACTTCAAACTGCTGTGCTAAAATCCCTTTTTTACCAAAAACCGCTATGCGTATATTTTCTAAATCCTCAACACTTTGCGCTGTTTGGATTTTTTCATACCACTCTTTCAAATAGAGTCTCCAATAGTTTATTTTTCGCAGATTGTACAAAAAACTCTATTACAAAAAGCTTCATATCAGAGTCGCCTCTCATCTTTAAAGTAAAAAAATAACATTTATGCTAGAATTAAAACTCAAATTATAAAGGTTGAAAGAGGTTTAAAATGTGTTTATTTTGTAGAATAGTTAATAATGAAATTCCTGCAAATATTGAAATGGAAAATGATGATTTTATAGCATTTCATGATATCAATCCAAAAGCGCCTGTGCATATTTTAGCGATTCCAAAACTCCATGTAACAAGCTTCAATGAAGTCTCTCCCAAGCTCATGAGCGGCATGACTGCATTTATCCAAGAGCTTACAAAACGTGTTGGCATCGATAAAAGCGGATACCGTGTTATCACTAATGTAGGAGAAAACGGAGGCCAAGAGGTAAAACATCTTCACTGGCATATTTTAGGTGGTGCCAAACTCAAGTGGGATCATTTTTGTGATGCAGATCCAAAAGATTTTTTCTAAAAAAAAGTCACAGTGATGATTAAAAAATCCCTTCTTTTTCTTTCACTCTTGAGCCTAGCGCATGCCCAGAGTTTTGAAGAGTTTCAAGCACAACTACAACAACTCCAAGCAAGTGAGCAACAGCAATTTGCACAGTTTCAAAAATCGCAATTAGAGGCTTTTGACGCCTATAAAAAGGCGCAATACCAAGCCGTAGAGAGTTATAAAAAAAGTTTAAATGCCTACTGGGATGAGCCAAAACTCTCCACAAAAAAAGAGTGGCTTTCTTACACGCCTGATAAAAAAACAAGGACGGATGTCGATTTTGAAAAAAACAAAATCATCCTCCAAACCATCGCCTCTTCACCTCAAGAAGCAAAAAAAGAGCTCAAACTTGCGCTTGAAAAAGTAGTGAGTGTTGATAACAAAACTGTGCAAAAAACAGATCCGCTTGAGCAAATGCTCGCAAAAATCAAAAAACCAGATGGGCTTTTAACACAAGAGCCAAAAAATGAGCCGATTCTCTCCAACGTGATTTTTAACACGCCACCGAGTAAAAAAAGTGTTGATAGCTATATTGCAAAGCATTTCAAAGAGAACACTATTGAAAGTAAAAAATCTAAAATTGAGGGTCAAAGCGTTTACTCACTTGAAATCGCTTTGCCAAGTGATACCGCGCAGAAAAAATCACAGCAATATTATGAAACAGTCAAAAAATTTGCACAAAGAGAACAACTCAGTGCCTCTTTGGTGTTTGCTATTATCCAAACAGAGAGTAGTTTTAACCCGCGCGCGACATCCGCCATTCCAGCGTATGGGCTGATGCAGATTGTTCCAAGCAGTGCAGGAGTAGATGCTTACCACTATCTTTATCATGAAAAAAAATTGCTCTCTGGGGAATACCTTTATGATGGCACCAACAATATCGAAATGGGAAGTGCCTATTTTCACCTGCTCTACTACAAATATTTCGTAAGTATCAAAGAACCCCTAAGCCGTCTGTATTGCTCTATTGCTGCATACAATGCGGGCGCTGGAAATGTTGCGTGGGCATTTAACAAAAACAAAAATATGACAGAAAAAGCAAAATATCTTGTAAGCAATGCAGCAGAAGAGATAAATGCACTCTCACCAAATGAGGTCTATCAAAAACTCTTAATCGATCTCAAATATGAAGAAGCAAAATATTACTTAAAAAATGTCTCGAGCAGAGCGCTCGCTTTTTCTCAATTTTATAGCAAAAAATAGCGTAAACAGAGGCTTACATGTAAGCATTTATAAGCCTATGAAACCCTTACATGTAAGGGTTATTGAGGGCAACTCTCGATTACACCCAAATCTATTTTACTGCCACCGCCTGAAATCATCATCTCATTTTCACGGATGAGTGTGCCGTTATGGCGTATCGTATAGCTTATTTTTACACTCTCGCGAATCGTATTAATAGTCGAGCAGTAGGTCTCTAAAGATGCCATCACAAAGCGTGCCGCTAAGGTATCATCAGCATCAGAGTCAAAACTATATGTCAGGTGCAAAGTGTTGAATTTTTTTGGAAAATCCTCATTTCTAGTCGCATCGCCCTCGATGGAGAGATTTGTGACTGTTTTGCCCTGATTTTTAGGAATCATCACCATATCTGTCGCGCTACATGTAATGATGCCGCTGAGAAAAATCTCAATCGGACTCATCTGTGGACAATCGATAATAAAACTGCTTTTATCTGTTTTTGCCTCAAAGCGCATATTATCGAGATGAGAAACTACTATTTTCATATTATTTTACTCCTAAATAGTTTTTAAAAATTGCCAATTGCTCCAAAGTCCCTTGAGTAGAAGTCCCACCTTGGGATGTTCTTGCATTCATGGAATTGGTAATAGAGAGTTTTTCTAGCACATCACTTTGAATTCTTGCATCGATTGCGTGGAGTTCTTCATAACTGATATCGCTTAAATCGATTTGGAGAGTTTCACTTCTTGCAACTGCTTTTCCAGTGATAAAGTGCGCCTCACGAAATGGAATGCCACACTTTTCAACCAGATAATCTGCCAAATCTGTTGCACTCAAATGCCCTACTTTACACGCTTGGTGCATATTTTCTACTTTAACATCCATCGTACGAAGCGCTTCTTTGAGAATTTCTAAAGAGAGTTCTGCTGTTTCAACTGCGTCAAAAACACCCTCTTTATCCTCTTGCGTATCTTTGTTGTAAGCAAGTGGAAGTCCTTTCATAACTGTCAAAAGTCCCATCAAAGAACCATATACACGGCCAGTTTTTCCACGCAAAAGCTCAGGAACATCGGGATTTTTCTTTTGAGGCATAATCGATGAACCCGTTGAGTATTCATCACTCAACTCGATAAATTTAAACTCATAGCTAGACCACATCACAAGCTCTTCGCTTAGGCGTGAAATGTGCATCATCATAGTCGAAATATTAAATAAAATTTCCAAAGCAAAATCACGATCACTCACCGTATCAAGACAGTTCACACTCACGCTCTGAAAGCCTAAAAGTTGTGCTGTGAACTCGCGGTCTATCTTGTGTGGTGTTCCAGCAAGTGCCGCACATCCAAGCGGAGAAAAGTTATTTCTTACATACGAACTCTCAAATCTCTCAATATCACGCTTAAACATAGAAACATACGCCAGTAAATGAAATGCGAAGTTGATGGGTTGGGCGTGTTGGAGGTGCGTCATCCCTGGTAAAAGCGTTTGGGTATGGTTTGATGCAATATCGACTAAAACCTCCATAACGGCTTTGATTGCAATAATGAGTTCCTTGTTTTTACGAAGCACATATCTTCTAAAATCAACAGCAACCTGATCATTTCTACTGCGCGCGGTGTGGAGTTTTTTACCAGCTTCGCCAATAATTGCCGTTAAGCGCTTCTCAATGCCCATATGTAGATCTTCATCGCTGATTTTCCACTCAAATACACCAGATTCGATCTCCTCTTTGACTTGTTCTAAGCCCTGTGTGATCGATGCCAACTCCTCTTGCGTGAGAATATTTTGCTTTGCCAGCATTGTTGCGTGTGCAACTGAACCCTCAATATCTTCACGATAAAGTTTTCTATCAAACATGATTGAAGCATTAAATGCGTCTAGTAATGAGGATGCACCTTTACTAAAACGCCCAGACCACATCTTATCCATAATATCTCCAAATAAAAAAGTATGAAATTTTAACTAAAATTGCCGTAAGCTAGGCTTAGAAGAGTTTTCTTGGGGCAGTGCTCCTGCGGATTTTTGCCCTAGTTCTTGCAAACTCTCTTTTTATGAGCTGCGAAGTTATTTCTGGTCTCTTACTTAATTACACGCAGGAACTTTACCGCTGTCTTTTGCATATTCCATCATAAAATCTTTTAAATGTTTCGATTTCGGAGTAAATTCACCGCTTTGAAAATATTCCCAAGACTCTTTTGCTTTTTTGCTCTCTAAGTGAATCGATGCAAGCTCATCACCACCATTACTGAACAATTGTTTCCATACTTTTGCTTTTTTTGAAGTCGCCATCGCTTGTCCGCTGTCATGACACGCCTTACACTCTCTTACAAAAATTCTTTGCCCTTTGTACGCCGCAGCACTTGAAATTACCTCTGCTGTCAAAAACAGAGCCATCGAAAAAACTAAAAATTTATTCATTTACTCAACCTTTCGTGAAAATCTAAAATTATCTTACATCACTTTTTATAATATGCACCTTATGTATCGCTACAAATAATTTAGATTTGATATTTTTGAGATAAATTCTCCTCAAGTGTCCATAAATTACGCTTTTTCAGGCTCTCTATGACACTTGGAGTACATGTAACATCCTCTGGCCACTCTCTTGTAAATCCATCGAGTTTACTCTTATTTGTTCCATCAATTGCCACCATATTTTCAAAAATAAAAATATCACGTTTTGCATCGATATTGTTTACAACTCTCCAGAGAAGCATATAAGGATTTGCAATATCATTGTGTTCTTCATCTACAAAAACAACAATCCGCAAACTCTCATGCAAAGGGCACATAGCATCAAAACACTCCTTGAGTGTACGTGTTTTTTTCACACTCATCACTGTAAAAGGATTTTTCGTATGGAGCATATACTGCACCACTCCAGTAATCTCAGGCGCAAAATATTGCAACTGAGACAAAAGTTCCTCTTGCCCAAGTGTTTGTGGTGCCACGATAATATTGGCAGCTGTGACATCCACACCAAGCTTTCCACCAACAAGCGCTTCTGGTGATGCATGGTCAAGCGCATCAGTAATTCCCTCGGTAATAAAGAGCGATTTTGGCGTAAATCGATTTAAAATATAGGTTGCAAGCGCGCTATAATTGTTTAGTTTTGGTGCTCCTGCATCTAAAAAGATTGCATGTTTAACAAAACTCATCTGTCCTGAACCCCAAAAAAGATGCATAAACTGCTTTGCATGTCCTTTGTAAAGCACTTGCATCTTTGCAAATATAAGATTATGAAAAGCTCCATTTTCAGGCATATGATAATCTAGCAAATCGGGTGCATTTGTTTGTAACAGCGGTAAAAAGATTCGCTCTGTTGCCCAGCCCATATATTTATCTTCCAAAGGCGGTTTACCAACAACCGTTGCCAAGTAGATAGGCGCTTTTTTTGTTGTAATCGCACCGACTTCCATCACAGGATATTTTTCTTTTAAAGTGTAATATCCCGTATGATCTCCAAAAGGACCCTCCACACGCATCTCCAAAGGATCAACCCATCCCTCAATCACATAATCTACGTCTTGTGGAATGGCAAGCGGATTTGTTAATGATGACACAAGCTTAACAGACTCTTTTTTGATCAGTCCATAGAGTAAAAGCTCATTCACCCCATAAGGAAGTGGCGCTGTTGCACACCAAGTATAAAGTGGATCGCCCCCGATTGCTACGGTTACAGGCATCTTTTTGCCCGCTTTTTGGTACTGATCAAAAAAGTGTGAAGCATCTTTATGGACTTGCCAATGCATCCCAAGATGATTTTTATCATACACCTGTAAACGGTACATTCCAAGATTGACCATGTCACCATCAAGACTTTGCGTATAAACCTGTCCCATGGTAATAAACGGCCCGCCATCCTCTTGCCACGTTGTAAGCACTGGCAACTTATACAAATCGATTGCATCATCAAGATATTTTACTTTTTGACACGCGCCCTCGCCTTTGAGACGTTTTGGAAAAATATCTTTGAGCGAAAAAAGCTCACCGAGCATTGAAAATTTCTCTTTCAATCCGCTTGGCGGTTTCATATGAAGCAGCTTGGTAATCTCCTGTGCCACTGACTCAATAGGTCTGCCAAAAAGAAGTTCACACCGTTTATAAGACCCAAAAATATTCATAAGCACAGGCGTTGTAAACTCGACTCCAGTTTTACTCTCTATTGGGTGTGTAAAAAGAAGTGCTTTTCCACCATCTGCTTTTTTTACTTCCGCATAAGCGAGATGTGGAATCTCCAAATAGATATCCACTTTTTCATCGATAATTATTAATTCATTTGATTTTTTTAATAGGGCAATTGTTCGTTGCATAGCTTCTCTTTCGTGAAATATTCCTTACATGTAAGCCTCAATCTCTACAAATACAAGAGGGACAAAAAGTCCCTTTTTGTGTGTCATCAGGTATAAAAGGAAAATTATAAAATATTTATAGGGTAGATGGTGTTGCCGCCGCCATAAGTTCTGCACGGTGCAAAAGTTCTTTCGCACCTTTGTCAATCATATTTTGACCCATCACTCTGCCTATTGTTGTGTACTGAGAAGTTTTTACATTGATACTCTCACTCATAATCTCGCTTCCATCAGGCAGCCCTAAAATCACTTTGATGGAGATAGCATCCCCTTTTACAACTGCATTGACCCCGATTGGAACCTGACATCCACCATCGAGTGAATCCACAAAATCTCTCTCAATTGTTGTTGCGATCATGGTCGCATCATCTTGCAAGCGCGCCACCATCGCAATCACTTCAGGATCATCGATGACTTCAATACCAAGGGCACCCTGCCCCATTGATGGAACCATCTCTTCTAAAGAAATATTGTAAATATACTTTACAGAGCTACCAAAACCTAAACGGTTAATCCCCGCAGATGCTAAGATAATAGCATCAAATTCACCATTTTTAAGTTTCGCAATACGTGTATCCACATTGCCTCGTAAATCTTTTATAACAAGATCAGGGCGGAGTGCTTCAATTTGCATGCGTCTTCTCAAAGAGGAAGTTCCAACAACTGCTCCCTTTGGAAGGGCATCGATATTTTCATATTTTTCACTCAAAAGTGCATCTCTTGCATCTTCTCTTTGCGTAATGGCACCGAGCACAAATCCTTTTGGAAGTTCTGTTGGAACATCTTTGAGTGAATGCACGGCAATCTGTGCTTCACCGCGAAGCATCGCTTCTTCAAGCTCTTTTAAAAAAAGTCCTTTCCCACCAATCTGTGAGAGTGCTTTATCTAAAATACGGTCACCCGTTGTCACAATAACATTTAAATCCACTTCAAGCCCAGGATTATTCATCTCTAAAACTGATTTGATATGATTTGACTGCCATAATGCAAGCTTGCTTCCACGCGTCGCAATTGTTAATTTTTTCATATTTTAGTGTACCTTTACGCTTTTATATTTCGTTTTTGCACTATCTTTTTGTTCGTCAAAATAGAGTGTTGGGGTTCCATTGACAAGCAGGGCACGGGCAATCTCTTGCGTTTTTCGATACTGCACTTCCACTTTTGGTGAGTGAATCAACTCTTTTGTGATATTTTTATCCACTGCTGCACTTACAATATTCAAAATCTTTTGCTCATTTGTTTCTCGAGGATCGATTTTAAGATTATAGATTTTAAAGATTGAGTCTTTATTTCCTGCCATCTCCAAAGCAATTGCTGCTTTACAGATGGTTGGAGAAGCTGGATGCAAACCCTCGAGTGGAAAATGATAATAATACACCGCGAAATCTCTTGGATATTTTTTCATATATGCAAGGGCTGAGGGCACAAAACTTTTACAAAATGGGCAAAGCGGGTCAGAAAAAATAGCTACTTTATGGCTTGCACTTGCACTTCCAAAGAGGAGGTTTTCTTTTGTATAAAAACTGCTTTTAAATTGAGGAGTAACCGCATCATTGAGTTTGGCACCCGTTTTCATATCAATAAGTTCTGGTGCTAAAATGCCATCTTTGGCAAAATAGATAGCACTTTGAGAGATTTTTTTCTCCTCATTACCAACTTTCGCTTTACCATCAAAGGCAACTACATACGCCTTCCAGCCTTGCGGTTTGGAGAGATTTTTAGTTTCTACAACTCTCACATCAAGCGAAACAACTTGCGGATTAGAACCAATACTCTTTTTTAAAAAATCTACTACCACCGCAGAATCATCCTGCGCCATCATTGCTGCACCTAAGAAACTACTTGTGAGTAAGAGAGTCGTTAATAACTTCGACATCGATAACATCTTCATCCTTTTTTTTAAAATTGTCTTGCATATTACAATTTCCAGATTGTACATTGACTCGGTTAATAAATAGCGATGTAATGACTGAAAATTGGAGCACTATTCCTATAATATCTGTTAAAAATCCTGGCAAAATCAATAAAATCGCACCAATAATCGTGAAAAGATTGAGTTTTTGAAACTCTTTGACATCGATGCATTGCAAAGAGACTGCTCGCAAATTTTGCATAAATGTGCTGCGAAAATTCATCAAGATTGCAAAACCCAGCATCGCTGAGCCAATAATCTCAAAAAAAGTTGCAAGTCCGCCAATCATGGAACTTATCTTCGTAGAGAGTAGGACTTCTAAAAAGAGATAGATTAAAAAGTAAAACACTACAGACGCTGCTCTATTACATGTAAGATATCTTCAACTTTGATATCCTCTTTTGTAGCAGTTGCACGCTCAAATATCTGCACGAGCCCATTTTCTAACTCTTTTCCAATCACAATTGTATAGGGATATCCCACAAGCTCTGCATCTTTCATCTTAAATCCAAAACGCTCTTTTCGATCATCTAAAACGACTTCCACTTTTTTTGTCTGAAGCTCGGCGTAGAGTTTTTCACCAAGTGCCATTTGCGCTTCATCTTTGACATTTGAAACCATTACATTGACCATATATGGCGCACTCTCTTTTGTCCAGATGCAGCCATTTTCATCATGGTGTTGCTCAATAATCGCAGCCACAAGGCGGCTCACACCCATGCCATATGTTCCCATAATAAATGGCTCTGCCTGCCCTTTTTCGTTAAGAAATTCCGCTTTTAATGCTTTTGAGTAGGTCGTGCCAAGTTTAAAGATATGTCCAACTTCGATCCCTTTTGTATAGGAGAGTTCTCCATCACAATAGGGGCAGCCATCGCCCTCTTTGACTTCAACAATATCTGCAAAAAATGCTTCATTTAAAACGCTCATATCTACACCGACAAAATGGGTATCTTGTTCATTGGCACCACAAATCATATTTTTGGCTTCATACAAATCTGCATCAATCACATACTTTACTTGTGTCTGATCCAGCGGGCCCATAAATCCAGCAATAAGCCCTACTTCACAAAGTTCCTCTTCGCTGACATCTACAATATCGATTGCTTTTGTTGCGCTTTGTGCTTTTTTCTCTTGGAGTGTGTCACATCCACGCAGGAAAAAGAGTGCAATCTCACTTTTGTCTTCAAAAACAAGGCGTTTTGCAACCGCTTTAACCATGTAATAGGCATCTACTTTGAAAAAATCGCTCAACGCCTCTATGCTTTTAATATCGGGGGTTAAAAATTTATTAAACTCTGCGATGGGTGCTTGTGGTAACTCTTGACGCGGCGCTCTTTTTGCAGCTTCAATATTTGCGCCATACTCACATTTTGAACACACCGCAATAGTATCTTCGCCACTATCCGCTAAAACCATCAACTCTTTTGAGCCTGTTCCTCCGATGGCACCGCTATCGGCTTCTACAATTCTAAAGTTGAGCCCCAAACGGGTGAGCACTTTTTTATACGCTTCTTCTACGGCGTTAAATTCACGATCCAAATCTTCAAGATTGGCATGAAAACTATACCCATCTTTCATCACAAATTCACGCCCGCGCATCAACCCAAAACGAGGTCTGGCTTCATCACGAAACTTTGTTTTTATCTGATAAAGATGCAAAGGAAGCTGTTTATAGCTTGTCACTTTATTGCGAATAAGATTGACCATCATCTCTTCATGCGTTGGACCTAAAACAAAAAGATTCTCTTTTCTATCTTTAAAACGGAGTAGCTCTTTACCAAACTTCTCAATTCTTCCGCTCTCTTGCCAAAGCTCTGCGGGTGTCACAAAGCTGAGTTCCACCTCTTGCGCACCGATGGCTTGCATCTCTTCATTGATAATATTTTCTATCTTTTTAAGCACCCTTTTTCCAAGCGGTAAAAAGTTATAAAGTCCACTCGCCACTTGCGAGATAAATCCCCCACGTGAGAGAAAAATATGGCTTGGCAGTGTTGCATCCGATGGCGCTTCTTTGGTTGTTGGTAGATAACAGTTTGATAATCTCATGGTTTACCCCTTTAGCATATGTTCACATTTGTATTTGTCTGGCAATTTTGCTTTCTCATCGTGAAGCAAAAATTTAATCGATTCAATCATAGTATCAGCATTGGATTCACCTGAAATACGGCGTATTTTGTGCGTAATCTCATGTAAAAATCGTTTAAGAACCTGTTGGTTCATCTTTAAAATCTCTTTTTCATACTCTTTTGGAATATATCCATGTGCCACAACTCGCTGGGTCTCTTGCTGCGCAGCCATGTGTGCATATTCATAAATCTCTTTGATAAGCGGTTCGACTGAAAGTGTTCTAAGCCACTCATAAAACTGCATCGTTTGACGGCCAATAATGGCGTAAGAGCGTTTGGCCTCATCCTCGCGCAGTGTGATATTTTCGCTCACAATGGATTTAAGATCATCAATAACATAAAGGTTAATATTTTCTCCATGTGAGAAATGAATATCACGAGGCAACGCCATATCAAACCAGTAACGCTTGAAATTTTGGCTTTGAATAATCGCATCTGTAATAATAGGTTCTTGTGAAGAGGTCGCAGTAAAAAGAATCTCATACTCATTGATAAGCCGAGGCAAATCACTAAAATCTTTGACTTTTGCGCCACATGTAATGGCAAGTTGCTCTGCATGCTCTCGTGTTCTGTTGATAATATCTACTTGCACACCGTTGGAAATCAGATGTTTTGCTGTTATCTCAGACATCTCACCAACACCAATCACCAACGCTTTTTTCCCCTCAAGATCATTTAAAACTTCCCGTAACTTTCCAACCGCTACGCTTGCAATAGAAACAGGTTTTGAAGAGATATTTGTAAGATTTCGAATCTCAGCAGCACAGCGAAATGCATAGTGCATCGCACGAGAGAGTTTTTGAGCGCAAAAGCCATTGTCATACGCAAAACGAAACGCATCTTTAAGCTGACCTGCTATTTGTGTCTCGCCGACAACCAAAGAGTCGAGTGAAGAAGCAACACTAAAAAGATGATGGATGGCGCCTTGGTCATCAAAAATATCGGCGCGCCCCTCTAACTCTTCAATATGAATTCCAGAGCGCTCGCTTAAAAGTTTGAAGATATATTCTGTCGCATTCATAACACTCAAACAACTTACAAAGACTTCAATTCGGTTACATGTAGAGATCAAAATACTCTCATGAATAGCCTCTGAACTATTGAGCTTTGTAAGACAGTCACGCAGTTGTTCATCTCCAGAAAAGGAGAGCTTTTCGCGTATCTCGATTGTGGAATTTTTATGGGTAAAACTTATTGTTAAATAGTGCATTAATAACTTCTTTTTATCATAGTATCTAAGATTGCGACAAGCTCGGCATCTGCATGTACAAGCGCTTTTGCTTCATCTGAAAGCTGCAAAGCAAGAGCAAAAGATTGCTCAACGACTTGATGCTCGGCCATCTTATCTTTGAGCCAAAGTATCTCCTCTTGATTTATCTTTTTACCATGTAAGCTGAGCAGTTTTTCTTGTTGCGCGCCGCTGAGTGCATGAAAAAGGTAGATATAAGGCAAAGTACATTTTCCCTCTACAAAGTCATGCATAGAGGGTTTTCCAAGTGTCGCTTCATCAGAAACAATATCTAAAATATCATCAATAATCTGAAAAGAAAGACCAAGATTTTTACCATACAAACTATACGCTACCACATCTTTTTGAGCCAAAATTGCAGCCGCAGCAGCACTCGCTTCAATGAGTGAAGCGGTTTTTAAATAAAGCATATCGAGGTAGATTTTTTCATCCGTATTAAAATATTTTGCCAAAGCAACATCTCGCATCTCACCCAAAGAGAGCGCTGTGACCGCAGAGGCAATGCGCGCGGCGATGGTTGTGTCAAAACTCACCAAAGAGGAGAAAGCTTTTGAATATAAAATATCTCCAAGCATAATCGCTCTTTTACTGCCCTCGGTTGCATTCACAGACGCAGCGCCACGTCTGAGTGATGCATCATCGATGACATCATCATGGAGTAAACTCGCAGCATGAATCAGCTCAACAATAGCACCAAGCCTGCAAGCTTGTGGATGTTGTGAAGCGATTTTAAGAATCAATCTGGCGCGTAAACGCTTCCCACCAGCAAGCGTTGCAAAAAGACGAGCGACCTCATCATCATCGATCTCTTGAAGTAATCTTTGTATCTCTTCTTCTACTTTTTCTATCATGCCTTTGGCACTTCCTTCGTTAAAGACTTAAATTCTACCTGCTCTTTTTTATCAAACAAGAAAAGCTCAAAAGTCGCTTCTTGCGTCGCAGCATCAAATTTCACAAATTTTAAAATAATGTAGGGCAAAAAACGAACCCCAAGAGATTGGGGTTTAAGCTCTACACGAATTGATTGATTGGAGTGGTTTAAATAGAGTACATTTTGTGCGACAAAGTGATCATAAGCGCGCTTGACTACCAAACCATCGTTTTTATATAGTGTCCAATTAAATTGGAATATCTTTTCAAATTTTGCGTATTTTACAAGAAATTTTGCTGTTTTATCCTTTTTAAGGATAATTGTCTCTTTGTTTCTATACTCAAGCGCAAAAAGTGTAACACCAAAAAAAGAGAACACCATCAAAAAGAGTAAAACTTTTTTCACTCCCTTTACTCACATTGCGTCAAGATATTCCCCATACTCTCAATATAGAGACTTTTCGCTTTATTCTCAACTTCCTTTTTCTTATCCCATGCATACTGCGTGATCTCTTTTTCAAGTATATCAGCATCTTCGTGGTTGAGCATCAGCTCCAAAATAGCCATACGCTCCATAATGCGCTCAAGCTCAAACTCTGCGACACCGCGGTTTGCATTAAAAACTACATCCAAAAATTTACTCTTTGGAGAACCCATAAAGATATCATCTTCATCTTCAAATATATTGTACATGTAAGCGTCCATTCCTAATAAAATTTGGCGATTATAACACCCGCTTAATTGTGTAGCCCTTACATGGGAGAATCTCTCCATCTGCTTAAGAAATTAAAAAAGCGTATTGACGACCTGATTTTTAAATTTCAAGGACTCTACTTTTGCACTGATAATCTCATTTTCCTCTTTCAGCGAGTCATATTCCCGTTTGAGTTTTGCTATCTCTCGGCTTTTATAGTAGATCTCATGCTGTAAAAACATCTTTGGAAAGAGCACAACAAAAACAAAACTTATCACTAAAAAGAAATGAAGCAAAAACTTTGAATCTAAAGCTTTTTTTTCTCTATTTAAAGCGTTAAGCTCATTGAGCATCTGGTTTTTGTCGTTCATCTTTGTATCTTAAATACCCGCAGTTTTGCACTACGGCTTCTTGGATTTTGTTTGAGTTCATCATTTTGTGCGATTAATGGCTTTTTAAACTTTGCTTTGCCTATGGCGTTATCTTTGCTACATGTACAGCGATACGCTTCGCTAGGACAAATACAGTTTTGCGCCCAAGCGTTGAATTTTTGCTTGACAATCCTATCTTCAAGAGAGTGAAAAGAGATAATCGCCACATCCGTTTGCACAAGCGGAATCTTTTCTATCTCATGCAAAAGAGACTCGAGTTCAAAAAGTTCACTGTTTACTTCAATGCGAATGGCTTGCATCAAAAGCGTTGCTGGATGGATTTTTTTGCCATGCGCTAAAAGAGGGTGCAGTTTCTCACTCAAAGCTTTTGCAGAGTAAAAAGGACGTGCTGCGACGATGGCTGCTGCGACTTGCTTAAAATTTCTTATCTCGCCATAATCCCGTAAAATCCGCTCTAAATCAACAACACTGTATCCATTGACAACTTCCAAGGCAGACAAAGGTGCGTCTTTATCCATGCGCATATCAAGCGTGTCACTCTCATAGGAAAATCCCCGCTCTTTTTGGTCAAGTTGCAGTGAAGAAACTCCAATATCCGCTAAAATCCCCTTGATACTCGATGGTTCATTTTCTTCTAAAATCTCTTTGATTACTTTGGAAAAACGCCCTTTTTTGATACTGACGCGATCTTTATAAATGGAGAGTCTTTGTGTTGAAAAATCGATTGCGGTTTGATCTTGATCGATGCCTATAAGTTTAATATGTGGTTTATTCTCTAAAAGTAGCGCAGAGTGCCCGCCGTATCCCATAGTACAATCCACAATAATCCCATCTTCAACATCATCAAATGCCGCTAAAACTTCACGATACAGAACCGGAATATGGGGAATATCTTGAATCAATCGCAAACCTTTTATTTTTTTTGGAGGGCAATTATAGCCAATCCTCTATTAGACTTTAGAAATAAACTGCATAAAATCATCAACAAGCATACTATTTTTCTTCTCTTTTCTGAGTATCAAAATAAAATCTCGTCTAAAATCATAACCACGAATATGCAACTCAAACAAAGAACCCTCCCGCAACTCTTGTTCAACCGAAATGCGGGGTAAGCAACTGATATAGTTTGGACTCAATTTTAAAAACTTTTTAATAGTTTCAGTGTGGTCAAACTCCATATGAATAGCGACAACTTCTGGCGCTATTGTGTTTAAAAATGCAGATCGTGTTCCTGAGCCCACCTCTCGCATTACCCATTGCATGGAGCTTAGTGCATCGATAAAGTGCTCTTTTTTTTGCGCAAGTTCTTGGTTGCTTGTAATAACGATAAGCTCATCAGAGGAGATACGCTTACATGTAAGCATCTCATCGCTACAACTATCTTCTATAAAACCAATATCATAAACACCCTCTTTTATAAAACGAATCACATCATTTGTGTTGGTGGATTTTAGGGAAAATTTTACATTTTCATGGAGTTTGTTGTACGCATCAATGTAGCTTGGCATCAGATAATTTGCAATGGTTACGCTAGCACAAAGGCGCAGATTTCCCTCGATTTTTTGAGAAGAAAAGTTTGTAAACACTTTTTGCAAGGCAGTAACATGACGAGCCGTTTGCTCTAAAAACAGGACCCCTCTTTCATTGAGAGCCAGACGCTTGCCGATGCGCTCAAAAAGTTTTTCTCCAACGATTTTTTCAAGCTCTTTAATAGACATTGAAATAGCGGATTGACTCATACAAAACTCTTGTGCAACATCAATCACCTTTTGGCTTTGTGCCAAAGCGATAAAAACTTCCAATTGTTTGAGTGTAAACATTACTTTTCCTTTATAACTTTTTGAATTATATACAGAAAAATTGAATAACAAGATTAAGAAATACGATGATTGCTTCTTGATATTTTTGTGATAAACTTTCGTAAAACACAAGGAGCATAGAGTATGAAAAGAAGAGATTTCTTTAAAACTGCCGCTGTAGTCGGGGCCGCGACTCTTGGTGGTAAAGCATTTGCAAGTGACATTGTTATGAGACAACCTAGAAATATAGGTCCAGCTCCAACAATCAACTTTCCAGAAAAAAGACCAATGGTAGCGTACTCTGATCGTCCGCCATTGTTGGAAACTCCGCGTGAGGTTTTCACACACGCACTCACGCCAAATGACCAATTTTTTGTTCGTTGGCACATGCCAGATATTCCAACACTCACGGATACACAGAGCTTTACAATCAGTGTCAATGGTTTGGTTAAAAATGAGTTTAAAGTAACACTCAAGCAACTCAAAGAGGAGTTTGAACAAGTTGAAGTAACCGCAGTTTTACAGTGCGGAGGCAATGGCCGTTCTGCATTCCAACCAACAACAGGTGGCGTTCAGTGGGGCAATGGCGCGATGGGCTGTGCAAAATGGAAGGGTGTTCGTTTAAGCGATCTTATCCATCGAGCAGGACTCAAAGAGGGAGCTGAGTGGATTGGCTTTAACGGCATGGAACATGCTGCGTATTATGAGACTCCAAACTTTGTACGCGAACTCCATCTCGAAGAACTTGATGATCATGTCATTGTCGCATACGAGATGAATGGCGAGGATCTTCCCTATTTAAACGGCTATCCTGTGCGTCTTGTCATCCCTGGATATTACTCTGATAGCTGGGTCAAAATGCTTAGCAATATCACAGTTACAGATAAATACAAAAGTCTATTCTTTATGGATCACGCATACCGTGTACCTGACAATGCTACAGAATCTGAAACACCGCAAAAAGAGTTTAAAAAAACAAAACCAATTACACTTATGAATCTCAAATCAGTCATTGGATTTCCACAAAATGATGCCATCATCACCTATGGTTCTCAACTTGTGGTCCGTGGTGTGGCCTTTGACAGCGGGATTGGTATTGGCAAAGTCCTTGTTTCTTTAGATGATGGAAAAACATGGGAAGCATCAATTTTGGATGATGGAAAAGCTGGACGTTACGCATATAGAGCATTTCGATACAGTTTTAAACCAAAGCAGTATGGCGATATGAGAATCATGGCAAAAGCGATTGATAAATTTGGTAAAGAGCAACCGCTTACTCAAGATGTACAATGGAATCATGGCGGTTATAAATTTAATGGTGTTGAAGTTATCAACGTCAAAGTGGTCTAAAAGGAGCAAAACATGAAAAAGATACTATTAATGATGCTTATCGCTTTTGCACCTTTATTTGCACAAGTAAGCGAAAATATAGAAGTTCCTTATGTCTCTTATGAGATCAAAATGGGGCAAGGATTTGATGAAGTCAATGCAAACTGTTTGATGTGCCACTCGTTTGGTTACATCACAAACCAAGGGCCACAACCTCGCCAATTTTGGAAAGAGAAAGTGGAAAAAATGGTGCATAGTTTCAAAGCACCAATCTCAGAGAAAGATTCAAAAATCATTGTAGATTATCTCTCGAAACACTATGGAAACGGCAAATAAAACTTTTCTTACATGTAAGCATACAATCTTACATGTAAAGAGTTTGCACGAAAGTTTTCATAAGCTTGCGATTGCTGCAAACGCTACATCAAACATCGTATCTAGTTCTTTATGGGTGATAATATAGGGTGGCATAAAATAGATAGTATTTCCAAGCGGGCGCAAAAGCACTCCATTTTCAAGCCCATAATTATATACATGTAAGCCTATCCTCGCTTGGGGATCAAAGCCTTGTAAGTCAAGCGCGCAAATCATCCCCGTTTGTCTAATAGATGCCACCTGTTTGAGCTTTAAAAATCGCTGCATTTTTTTATGCATATATGCGGCCGTTTGTTTGTTATTTTCTAAAACATTACTGTTTGCAAAAAGGTCCAAAGTCGCATTTGCAGCGGCACATGCGAGTGCATTTCCTGTATAACTGTGTGAATGTAAAAAAGCTTTTTGCTCACCATAATCACAATAAAAACAGTTGTAAATCGCATCTGTACTCAGCACGACAGAAAGTGGTAAATACCCACCCGTCAAACCTTTTGAAAGTACCATAAAATCGGGTGAAATCTGGGCTTGCTCGCATGCAAACATTGTCCCTGTTCTACCAAATCCAGTCATCACTTCATCCGCAATAAGATGGATGCCAAAACGCTTACATGTAAGGCTCACAAGCGATACAAACTCTGGATGGTACATATGCATCGATCCAGCACCTTGCACAAGCGGTTCTAAAATCAGTGCTGCTATCTCACTTCCTCTTGCTTGGCAAAGTTGCTCAAACTTTTTTGCTGCTTCAACTGCAGACTTGCGTGTTTGATCTTTTGGAACATCTGTTTGTATTGAGTGGATTAAAAGTGGTGCGTAGGTTTGTTTGTAAAGCGCAACATCTCCCACAGAAAGTGCACCTAAAGTCTCTCCGTGATAGCTATTTTTTAAAGAAACAAAAAGCCCTCTTTCAACACCACTGTTTTTATGTGCGTGATAACTCATCTTCAAGGCGACCTCGATTGCACTCGAACCATTATCTGCATAAAAGCAGCGATTAAGTCCCGCAGGTGCGAGCGCAACCAGTCTTTTAGAGAGTCGGATAATAGGCTCATGGGTAAATCCAGCAAGAATCACATGCTCCAAACTATCGAGTTGCTCTTTTATTTTTTGGTTAATATAGGCATTTGTGTGCCCAAAAAGATTAACCCACCAACTACTAATGGCATCGATATATTGTTTCCCCTCGAAATCCTCCAAATACACACCGTGCGCGCTTTTAATCGGTACCAAAGGCAAAAATTCATGGTCTTTCATCTGTGTGCATGGGTGCCAAATATGTTCTAAATCTTGTTGTGATAACTCTGTATTGTTCATAGGCGCATTCCTCTTGCAAAATCATACCAAAACTAGCTAAATTCAAGAGTTTAATCCCACATCAAGCCCTATTTTATACAGTTTTAATACGAAATATCATAAAATAAACGAATTCTACAAATAAGGTATATTCTTTATGATTTCATGGATGCAAAAACACCACAAATGGTTGGTTATTACAATTTGGATATCAGCTATTGCTTTTATTGGCGCGGGCGTTGTTGGCTGGGGACAGTACAATTATGGAAAAAAAGCAACTTCAGTAGCAAAAGTTGGCGATGTTGAGATCTCATATCAAGAACTTCAACAAAGCTACACACAGATGTATAACTACTTCAATCAAATGATGCAAGGCAAGTTTGATGAAGAGCAGGCAAAACAGTTTGGTCTTCAAAAACAAGCGCTCAATCAGCTTATCAATCAGGCCCTCATTTTAAATCTTGCCAAAAGTTACAATATCCAAGTGAGTGATGCAGAAATAGCACAAACCATTACCAAACAAGAGGCATTTTATACCAATGGTGTTTTTGATAAAGAGCTTTACAAAACGCTTCTTTCGAAAAACAATCTCACAACAAAAGAGTACGAAAGCGGCCTTAAAAAAGAGATGTTAATCTCCAAAACGCTCACACTCCTCTCAGCGAATGCGACTCCTTTAGAGAAAAAATCTGTACAAACGGCCTTACATGTAGCCGATAAACTCAACTACAAAATTTTAGATACTTCGATGGTAAACGTGAGTGTGTCCCAAGAGAAACTAAAAACTCTTTGGGAGAGCAAAAAATCTGAGTTTAAGACAGAAGCGGGCTATGCCATCTCTTATGTTGTGCAGCCTTCTATCAAAAAGCAATATACACAAAGTGAATTGACAAATTATTATAATGCAAACCGAGCACAATTTGCCGATGCAAATGGAACTTTCCTCGCTTTAGAGAACGCAAAAGAGATAATTGCAAAACTCCTCGACCAAGAGGCAACAAAAAAAGAGTCTTTAAAAACATATATCGCGTTTAAAAAGGGAACACTCGATAAAAATATCCCCGTAAGCGATGTTGCTATTTCAAGTGCAAACAATATTTTCAATCAAGATGTTTTAAAAGAGTTAGCTACACTTAGTACACAAAAAGCATTTATGAAACCAAAACTTATCAATGATGCGTTTGTCATTATTAAGCTCAACAAAAAAATTCCATCGGTACAAAAAAGTTTTCAAGAGGCAAAGCCACAAGTCTATGCGCTGTTTATGGCAACAGCTAAAGAGGAAGAGCTTTTAAAAATCGCTCAAAACTCCGTTGCAACATTTAATGGTACTAACACAGACTTTATAACACTCAAAGATGCCAAAACAATCACTGGTTTAAGCGAGCAAGAGGGAGCTGAGTTCCTTGGTAAACTTTATTCTACTAACAAAAAGAAAGGATTTGTTACACTTAACGACAAAAGAATCGTTCTTTTCAATATTTTGGAACAAAAATTGCTAACAAACACGCAAGATGATACTAACTCTCTTGTCTTAAAGTTAAAAACTGATTTGCTCAATGAAAATCTTCTAAAGATTTTGAGAAAACAGTATAAAACTGAAATATTCGCAGAAGGATTATAACTTGAGCAAAACTGTTTTAGCCATAGACATCGGTTCGACGAAAGTTTGTGCGCTTATCGCAGAAATAGGCGATACCGATAGCAACATTCAGATTATAGGTTCTGGTAAAGCGAAATCACAGGGTGTGCGACGTGGAAGCATTACCAATATTGAGCTTGCTTCAAAATCGATAAAAGCTGCGATAGCGGATGCTAAACGAATGGCTGGCACAGATATCAAAAGTGCTTACGTTTCCATCTCTGGAGCATACACAAAAAGTTTAAACTCAAGTGGAATTGTGAATATTCCAAATAAAGAGATTAGTATAAAAGAGATTAATCGTGTGATGCACACGGCACTCTATAATGCAAATATTCCAAACGAGTATGAAGTGCTCCATGCCCTTCCATACAATTTTAAAGTGGATGAGCAAGACTATATAGAAGATCCGCTTGGCATGAACGCAACAAGACTTGAAGTTGAGACGCATATCATAACAACTCAAAAATCAAATCTTCACAATCTCAAAAAAGCAGTAAAAGCAGCTGGCGTAGAGGTAGAAAACGTCATTCTCTCAGGATATGCTTCTGCCATCGCAACGCTTAATGATGATGAAAAAGAGCTTGGTGTTGCTGTCATAGATATGGGTGGAAGCACATGCAACATCGTGGTTCATTCTGGAAACTCAATCAAGTATAATGATTTTATAGGTGTTGGTTCCAACCACATCACAAGCGACCTCTCAATGGCGCTTCATACACCACTCAATGTTGCTGAAAAAGTAAAAATGCACTATGGCTCACTCAATGCTCCAAGCAATGACCTCATTGAGCTTCCAGTTATTGGAGATGAAAACTCTACACATGAAGTATCTCTTGAAGTGGTTCATAATGTCATGTATGCTAGAGTTGAAGAGACGCTCATGATTATTGCTCAGTCCATTGAAAAAAGCAGACTCAAAGAGCATTTAGGTGCTGGAATCGTCCTTACTGGCGGTTTTAGTAACATGGAGGGACTTAGAGATCTCGCGGTGGCAATCTTTGACAATATGCCAGTACGCATAGCCCAACCAAATGAAATGGGTGGACTTTTCTATGATGTACGTGGTAGTGAATACGCTGCGGCTATCGGTCTTATAAAATATGCAGCCGATAGCTACTCAAGCTATGAGATCGATGTCAATAAACGTATGCGACACCATGGAGAAACGCCAGTGCATGAAAGTGGTTTTGAAACAGCTTTGGAAGAAGCGATGTTTGAAGAACCAATTCCTGTACAAACAGCGGAGATGGGCGAACAAGCATCAAGATTTTCAAATCTTTCAAAACTGGCAAAGTTACCAAAAATGTCACCAGAAAAAGAACGAAACAGTAATGAAATCAGTCCAGTATCCAAGTTTTGGAACTGGGCAACACAATTATTTTAAGCAATCAAATCAAAGGAGAGTATAAGATGGATCCATTTTCAGTAGAAGAAGCAAGAGCAGCAAGCGGTGCTCGCATAGTAGCAGTAGGTGTTGGTGGCGGCGGCGGTAATATGATTGGTCATATGGTTCGTGAGGGTGTCACTGGCATCGAGATGATTGTTGTCAATACAGATGCGCAAGTGCTTGAAGAATCAGGTGCTTCAAGAAAAATCCAAATTGGCACAAAACTCACCAAAGGCCTTGGTGCAGGTATGAAACCAGAAGTCGGTAAAGAATCAGCTCTAGAGAGTTATGACGAGATTCGTAGCGCACTTCAAGGTGCGGATATCGTGTTTGTTGCCGCTGGTCTTGGTGGCGGAACTGGTACGGGTGCAGCGCCTGTAGTTGCACAAATTGCTAAAGAGGTTGGTGCACTCACTATCTCTATTGTTACAAAACCATTTGCATTTGAGGGTAAAAAACGTCTTGCTCTTGCGCAAGCTGGTCTTGATGAACTCAAACAAGAAAGTGATAGTATTGTTGTTATTCCAAATGACAAACTGCTCTCTATTATCGACCGTAAACTTGGGATGAAAGATAGCTTCAAAATGGTTGACTCTGTTTTAGCGCAAGCTGTCAGTGGCACATCTGGTGTTATTTTATCAAGCGGTGAAAATGATATCAACCTTGACTTTGCTGACTTGCAAACAGTTATGAGTCACAAAGGAATGGCGCTTATGGGTGTTGGCGAACATCAAGGCGAAAACGCTGCGTATGAAGCTATCAAAGCGGCTATCGAGTCTCCATTGCTTGACAATATGTCTATCAACGGCGCACTTGGTGTTTTAGTACACTTTAACATGCATCCAAATTTCTCTATGATAGAGCTTGCAAACTCTATGGAAATAGTACATGAAAGCGCGCATGAAGATGCTGAAGTTATCTTTGGTACATCAACAGATGCTTCACTTCCTGAGGATTTTGTACGTATTACTTTGGTTGCAACAGGTTTTGAAAAAGATCTCAAAACTAACAATGTTCACTTTGAACCTGAAGTTAAAACAGTAGCACCAAGAGCTGTTGTACGTCCTAGACTTGTTGTTGGCGGAGATATCGGAGATGATTATCTTGAAGTACCAACATATATGAGAAGACAACAAGACTGATCCCCTTTGTCCTCCTTTGAAAAACTACTTAAGGCCAAAACACTTCTTGGCCTGAGTGAAAAAGCCTCCCTTTTAGAAATCAAAACGAAATATAGAAACCTTATGAAAAAATGGCATCCTGATAAAAATAGTGATGCGTTTGAAACTGCCACAAAAATGAGCGCACAGATCAATGAAGCCTATGAGATTGTGCTGAGCTATTGTAACAACTATGAATACCCATTTGATGAAGAAGTTTTAAAGAAGAGTTTCCTCTCCCCGCAAGAGTGGTGGGAAGAAAAATTTGGAACGAAGCGCGATACTATTTAATGTAAAACATTAAAACGAACAAGTCCGTTTTAATGGCAGGGACAGCGATGTCCCTACAACCCCCTAAAGCTACAAAAAAGATATTTTTTGAGAATTTATATTAGCTTTTCAATGTAAAACATTAAAACGAACAAGTTTTTGTTATCGAATGCGAAGCAGCATTAAACGTCTTACAAAAAGCACTAAAAGCGCGACCGCGAGTATTTTAAAATCGATTTCGCTGCCTACATGTAAGGCATCAAATGTATCACTCCCTGTAGCTTCTCTGCCCATCTCTTGGAGTTCAACTATTTTTGGAACATACACTGCGCTAAACATCAGTGAAGTTGCAACAATAAAAAATGCACTTACAAAAACGATTTTGTCTCTTTGCCCCGTTTTATACATAGCCGCTTCATACAAAGCGACACAAAACGCTAAGAAATAGAGCACATAACTAAATCGTAAAAAGATCTCGCTCATAATAACACCAGCGTTATAACGATCGATTAAAAGATCTACATGTAAGCCATCTGTATGAAAAATAACAGCGGCGACAATGACGCCTAAAACCAGCACTGCTCCAAATGAAGCTGCCAATAAAATCAAATAACTAAAATCTGCATATATTCTTTTACTCATCTTTTGCCTTTATCACTTAAGACTTTATGCTAAAGCCTCTATCAAAGCCGCTCAAGTCTTTGTAAAACTCTAGGCTCTCATAACTTTTATTTTTTAAAAAGTTTCTTATTTTATCCTCTTGGTCATAACCCATTTCGCAACTAAAAGAGTTAATCCCTCGATTTAAAAACTCTATAAGAAGTTCTTGTATCAGTTCATCGCCAACACTGCCGCCAAAAAGTGCATTTTGTGGTTCATAGGAGAGATTTGACTCAAGTGGTGCATCATCTGCAATATAGGGAGGATTTGAAACAAGGTAATCTATCTTTTCGCAAACAGGCTCTAAAAGCGAACCTAAACGCAGATCTATGCGCTCACTTAGTCCAAATCTTTTGATATTTTCTCTTGCTATTTTCAAAGCAGCCTCTGAAATATCTATGCCAATAAAGTGCGCATTGGGAAGGTGTTGCGCTAAAACAATAGAGATAACCCCACTTCCAACCCCCACTTCTGCAATAAGGAGCACTTCCTCTTTGTCAGCAATGCGTTTTAAAACCTCATCAATTAAGAGTTCCGTTTCAGGTCTTGGAATCAGCGCACCGTAATCGATAAAAAACTCTTGAGAATAAAAGCTTACGCGATTAGTGATGTATTCTAAAGGCTCATTTTTACAGCGTCTGTGAGCATTTTGAACTATCTTTTCACTCTCTTTTACGGTGTCATTTTTATGCATCATCAGCCATAACTCATCACAAGCATAAGCATCCATTAGCAAAAGTTGCGCTTCGCGAGCAGGGCGAGAGATACCTGCGTCTTGTAAAAGAGCGGCAAGCTTTTTTTGCAGTTCCTCTAGTCTATACTCGGACATGCACCCTCTAACGCACTTTGATTATTCGCCGCAATATCCATGCCAAGTGCCCTAAGACGCTCAACAACAGGCGGATGTGTATAATGAAAAAAGATATAGATGGGGTGTGAGAGCGGAAAACTTTTATTTTCCGTCACAAGCTTCACAAGTGCATTGGCGAGTTCTATCTCTCCGCCTTTTCCGCTTAAATAAACGCCCATCTTATCTGCTTCGTACTCGTTGTGTCTGCTAAGCAGGCCCATAATCGGCATCATGACAAACCCTAAGACAGGCATAAATATCAAAAACAAAATCATCACAATCGCTGGTGATTGTGCAAGTCCTAACTCAAGATAAATGGTTTGGGAGAAGTTGCCAAAGAGTGCGAACATGGCAAAAAGCATTCCACCCATCATCGCCATATTTTTATAAAGGTCTCCATGCGCAAAGTGTCCTAGCTCATGGCCTAACACCGCAAGCAACTCTCGTTTTTCAAGTTTTTGCAGTAAAGTGTCATATAAAACAACCCTTTTACTCTTACCCAAACCGCCAAAATAGGCGTTAAGTCTTGCATCTCTTTTGCTCGCATCACTCACAAAAACACCACTGCTAGCAAAGCCCGTCTCATCCATGATTTTTTGAATCTCACCTGCAAGCTCTTTATCTTCAAGCGGAGTCAATTTATCAAAAAAAAGCGCTCTGATTGTTGGAAAAAGCATATTGATAAGCACAATCACCCCAAAAATAAAAAGAAAACTCCAAAACCACCATAAAGTAAAACTACTCATAATAAAAGTAATACCCCAGATAACCGCCCCACCAAAAATCATACTTAACGCAAAGGTAATAGCGGTATCTTTTACAAATTGGGCAACACTTGATTTGTTAAACCCAAATTTTTCATCTAAAAAAAACTTTTCATAGAGAGAAAAAGGCAAAGCGATAAGGGAGTTGATTACAACAAAACTAAGCACGATTGCAACGCTTCTTAACGCCTCATTTTGTACAAAAAGTGTGTCACTCAAACTGCTTATTCCAAATGAAAGCCACGCCAAAACTGCAACATAGTCAATCAAAGTTCGAGCGATTGAGAGACGCTCTTTAGCAATAGTATAATTACCAGCTTTAACAAACTCGGAGGCTCCCATCAAAACAGGAGCCTGCCTTTTTGCTACGCTAACATAGCCTATTTGCATAGTGCTGACATAAAGATTGATGAGAACATAGAGCGAATAGAGTGTTATGAGTGTCATAAGCATCTTAGAACCTTTGGAAATATGGTTTATTGTACAGGAATAGATCCTATTTTTTTCTCTACAGGAATTGCATCACTAGGGGCACCAAAATATGTGTAACTTACAACATAAATTGCACCGACAATTAAACCCACTAAGATTGCAATCCATACAACCTTTCTCTTTTGTCCAGAGAGCGTATCATAATCTGAAATATCTTCTAAAGTTGGTTCTGACATTTTGTATCCTTTTTTTAAACTACTCTAATCATAGCAAAATAAAAAAATAGAATCATAAATGTGACAAGATAACCCGACGAATTAAGTTTTCTTTTCAATCTATTTTATCGTCATTTAACACGCTATTAACATAAAAACGATAGAATTATTCCATCTTACATGTAAGGATTATTATGAAAAAATATCTTTTAACATCTCTACTTCTCTCTTCGATTGCTTTTGGAGATCAAGGATATGAGGTGTATAAAAACAACTGTATGGCCTGCCATGCTGAGCTTTTGAGCAAAAAAGAAGCGATGGCACAGCTCAAAAATCTCAAAGCTCCTCCAATGAATGAAGTTTCAAATCGTCTCAAGGAAAATATTATCATCGCAGATAAAAATGAAGAGGTCAAAAAACGGGTTGTCATTGCTTTCATTAAAGATTATATCCAAGAGCCACTCATTGGAGATACGATGTGCCATGCAGGCGCTGTTGATAGATTTGGTGTGATGCCAGCCATCACACATCTCACCGCCGAAGAGCTTCAAGCCGTAGGCGAGTGGATTTATGAACGCTATGAAGAGGTCAAATTCTAAATATATTTTCGCTACAATCACTCAAATATATAAAACAGGCGCTTTGCATGATATCGATAAATAACAATATTCTCATCGTTGATGATAATGTTAAAAACATACAACTCGCGGCAAATGTCTTGCGTGCAACAAATGATTATGCTATCTTTTTTGCCACAAGCGGAGCAGAAGCGCTGAAGCAGTTAACGATTCGTGAATATTCACTGATTCTCTTAGATATCAATATGCCGCAAATGGATGGTTATGAAACAGCAGCTTTTATCAAAAAAGATTTAAATACAAAAAAAATTCCTATCATTTTCTTATCTGCAAATGCCAATAAAGAGAGTATTAAAAAAGGGTTTGAATATGGAGGAGAAGACTATATTACCAAGCCTTTTGATGAATTTGAGCTGCTTCACAGAGTCAAAACGCATATAGAACTCTTTAACGCAAGAAAAAAGCTACAACAAGAGGTCGAAGATACTACCAATATTTTAGAACAGTACAAAATCGCTGTAGATGCGGGTTCAGCGGTTTCAAAATCAGATTTGAGCGGTAAAATCAATTATGTCAATGATAAATTTTGCCAACTAAGCGGATACTCGAGAGAAGAGTTACTCGGAAAAAAACACAATCTTTTTAGAACTGACGATACGGATCCACTCCTCTATCAAGATCTTTGGCAGACGATAACAAATAAAAAAGTTTGGAATAACATCCTTAAAAATCGCGCCAAAGATGGAGATTATTTTTATTGCGATACGGTCATCATTCCTATTCTTGACTCCGAAAATGGGATTGTCGAATACATAGCACTTCGCACTGACCTCACAAAAGAGATCGAACTCAAAGAGGATATTGTCGCAACGCAAAGAGAGATTATACACAAACTCGGTGAACTCGGCGAGTGGCGATCCAAAGAAACAGGCGAGCATGTGCAGAGAGTTTCACTTTATTGTGAAGTGCTTGCAAAAGCGTATGGATGCACAAAAGAGGAGACTGTTCTTTTAAAAATGGCTGCACCCATGCATGATATTGGAAAAGTAATCATTCCAGATGCCATCCTTTTAAAACCAGCAAAACTTACTCCAGATGAGTTTGAAAAAATGAAAGAACATACGACTTATGGATGGGAAATTTTTCACAACTCCAAACATGAACTCCTCCAAGTGGCAGCAATCATCGCACACCAACACCATGAAAGATGGGATGGAGGCGGTTACCCAAGGCAATTAAGTGGATTTGATATTCACATTTTTGGGCGTATTACCGCTATTTCAGATGTTTTTGATGCACTCAGCCATGCGCGTGTCTATAAAGAGGCATGGAGTATAGAAGATACACTCGACTTGATAAAAAATGAGAGCGGTAAAGCATTTGAGCCAAAGTTAGTTGATCTCTTTCTTGAGAATATTGATGAGATTATCAAAATCAAACAGCTCTACAACAAATGAAAAAAATACAAATATATGCGATTTTTCTCATACTCTTACTCTTTGTTGTCTCCATTACTGTTATAATTATTCCCAGCTTTGTTACACAAAATATATCGCGACATGTCCTGCACACCCCAATCAACCTCCCTCTTATTGCCAGTAATAAGAAAGAAATCAATATTATTTTCTTTGGATATTCAGGATGCACGAAAATATGCACACCTCGATTAATGGAGCTTGCAAAATTCTATGAAAGCTTCTCTCAACAACAAAAAGAGCGTGTTGGTGTGGAGTTTATAGATATTTCAACACCTTCATCTCAGGAACTTCCACAAAAATTTGCAGCATCTTTTCATAAAGATTTTCAAGGAATATACTTAAGCCAAAAGATCCTCAGAGAATATACCAAAGCTTTCAATGTTTATTTTGCACACTCACTGATACAAAAAGATGAGTTTGATCATACCGCCAATTTATATCTCGTAAAAAAAATAGGCACAAACAAAGAGATACGCTACATGTACAACGCGCACCCTTATGATTTCAAGCAGATACATTCAGATATACAGGGGCTATTAAATGAGTAACACGCGAAGCGATTTTATAGATACATATTTTCTAAAGAACTTCAACTTTTCAAATACTGATGCAGATCTTTTTATGCTAAAACTCATCGCGCTACACTGGTTTCTCGTTTCAACGCTCACCGCTTATCTTTTTGATTCCTATCTTTTAGGTTTTATTGGAGGTGGCGTGACTTTTTTTATCACCTACTTTGCCTATCTATCCTTGAAAAATACACAAACTTTTCGCTACATTGCTGCGATTGCTTTACTCACTTTTTCTATTATTATGATCCAACAAAGCAGTGGTCTTATCGAGATGCACTTTCACATTTTTGGAGCACTCTCCTTCTTAGTCATCTATAAAGACAATAAAACGCTCTCTGTGGCTGCTATTTATATCATCATTCACCATCTTTTTTTCAACTATTTACAAGCGTTTAATGTCTCATTTTTTGGGACACCAATCATTGTCTTCAATTATGGATGCGGTTTAGATATTGTACTTTTACATGCTGCATTTGTACTCTTTGAGTGGCATGTTCTCTCGATTATTCTCTTTATTCTCAACAAAACATACGATGAACTCCATCGCACAAAAGAGGCTTTAGAATCTATTAATAGCAACCTTGAAAGTATGGTTGATATTCGAACCATCGAGCTCAAAGCAGCAAAAGATGAAGCCGACAGTGCAAATAAAATGAAATCTGAGTTTTTAGCAAATATGAGTCATGAAATCCGAACGCCCATGAATGCGATTATTGGTTTTACTGATCTTTTAGCAAAAAATGTCACCCAACCTTTAGAAATCAATTATGTCAAATCTGTTCAAGACAGTTCGAAAATTTTGCTCACGATTATCAACGATATCCTTGATCTATCCAAAGTCGAAGCGGGAAAATTAGAACTTGAATATACCCCTACCGATCTCTCGCTTTTAGCAAATGAGTTAAAAAATATCTTTTCTTTCAAAGCCAAATCAAAAGCCATAGAATTCAAGCTCAATACAGCCAATATGGATGAAAAAATCATTATTATCGATGAAGTCAGAGTGCGTCAAATCCTTTTCAATCTCATCAGTAATGCTCTCAAATTTACCCATGAAGGCAGTATAGACGTTCGCATTAAAAGTATAAAAAATGCCCTAACAAATCTTGTCACTCTTGTCTTAGAAGTAGAAGATACGGGTATTGGCATGGATGAGAATCAACAAGCACATATGTTTGAGGCTTTTTCACAACATACACAACAAAGTAACAAACAATATGGCGGCACAGGCTTGGGACTTACAATTACTAAAAAACTTGTCTCTCTTATGAATGGAACAATCGCACTCAAAAGTAGCAGAGGTGTCGGGAGTAGCTTTAAAGTCACCATCGCAAACCTACAGAGCGCATCTTTGCAAACACTCCAAGAAGTGCAAGGCCATATTGATGTTGCATTTCAAAAGGCGACTATTCTTATTGCAGATGATATTGAGTTTAACAGAACCCTCATTAAAGAGTATCTCAAATCTACACCTTTAAAAATTTATGAAGCCAAGGATGGGCAAGAGGCTGTCAGTATGGCAAAAGAATATGCAATAGATCTTATTTTGATGGATATTAAGATGCCAAATAAAAATGGCTATGAAGCAACTCAAGAGATTCGAGCCTTCAAAAATATCCCTATTGTTGCCGTTACAGCTTCTGTAGCCTACAATGATAAAAATATTAATAAGGAACATTTTGATGATTTTTTATACAAACCACTCAAAGAAGAAAACCTTGTCAAAACTCTTTGCAAGTTCTTAACGTGTGAAATAAAAACGCTACACACAGAAAATCTCTCTGCAAATATAGAGATAAAACAGCAGATAAAACTAGAAGATTACCTACATTTATGTAAAGATTTAGAAAAATATCTTCTTGCTGCAAAAAATCTTGGAGATATCGAACAGATTAGAAACTTTGCTCTTTCTCTTGAGGAGTGCGGTACAAAAAATAATCTCGAAAACCTCAAACGCATCGCCACGCAACTGCTCTTAGCCGTAGAGAGTTTCGATATTGGTGAGTGTGAACTTTTACTAGGCCAGTTTAAATAAAGCTTGAATGAAGTTTTAATCGATAATCGACTAGAATACGATTAAAACACCTTACATGTAAAGAATTTTTATGGCATTGATAGACCTTTTAAATATATCCAAACATTATGAAGCACAAAAAATCCTAACAGATATTAATTTTCATGTTGATGAGGGCGAGCGGATTGTTATCATCGGGAAAAATGGCAGTGGAAAATCGACTTTAATGAAAATCGTTGATGGCTCGCTTGAAGCGGATGCTGGAGAGCGCATTACCCGTCAAGATTTAGAGGTCAAGATGCTCTCGCAGCGTCCTGAATTTAAAGAGGGGCAAAGCGTGCGAGAAGCTGTAAAAGATGGGCTCAAAGAGCTCCTTGATGCAAAAGAACGCTATGATGAACTCTCACTTTTACTTGCAGACAATTTTGAAAACAGACCCCTTTTAGATGAACATGCAAAACTTGGTCACTACCTTGATCACCATAATGCGTGGAGTTTAGATGACAAGATTGCGCGTATTATTGAGCATTTTCAATTAGGTGAGTTTGAAGATAAACCCGTTTTACTTCTCAGCGGAGGCGAACAGCGCCGCGTTGCGCTAGCTTCTATCCTGCTGCAAAAACCTGATGTTTTGCTTTTAGATGAACCGACCAACCACCTTGATGTGTATATGGTTGAGTTTCTAGAAGAGTTGATTTTAAAAGAAAAATTTACCCTTGTTTTCATCTCACATGATCGTTATTTTATTGATCGTATTGCAACAAAAAGTATTGAAGTCGAGGATTGTAAACTTCGTGAGTTCAAGGGAGGATACAGTGATTATCTTTCACAAAAAGAGGAGATTTTGCGTACGATGCAACAACAGCATGATAACCTCTTACGTCTCGTGCGTGCTGAAAATGAATGGTATTCACGAGGAGTTCGGGCAAGACTCAAGCGCAATGAAGGCAGAAAAGCACGACTCATGAATCTGCGTGAAGATGCAAAAACAAATCCAGCACGGATTCGAAAAATGAGTGTGGAACTCGAACGTGAGGCCAAACATTTTAATCGTGACAAAAGTGTCAATAGACAAAAAATGCTTTTTGAAGTGGAAAATCTTGGCATCACACTTGGTGATAAAAAGCTGATTGAAAACTTTACAACACGCATCTTGCAAAAAGATGTCATCGCCATAGTTGGCCCAAATGGAAGCGGGAAATCCACACTGTTAAAAGCTTTACTTGGACGCATTGAGCCAAATCATGGAACGATTGATCGCGGAGAGTTTAGCATTGGTTATTTTGATCAACACCGAGAGATGCTCGATGATAGCAAAGACCTCATCGAAACATTTTGTCCAAACGGCGGTGACAGAGTCGATGTGGGCGGAAAAAATATGCATGTGTACGGCTATCTCAAAAATTTTCTTTTTCCAAGAGAATTTTTAGATAAAAAAGTGGGCATCTTAAGTGGAGGCGAAAAAAATCGTGTTGCACTCGCCCTGCTCTTTACAAAAAAAGTAGATATTCTTATTCTCGATGAGCCAACAAATGACTTAGATATCCCAACCATCAACATCTTAGAAGAAAAACTCACAAACTTTGGCGGAGCCGTTATTATCGTCAGTCACGATAGATATTTTGTCGATAAAATCGCAAAAAAACTCTATATTTTTAAAGGCAACGGCAAAATAGAGGAGAGCCACCAGCAGTATAGTGAGTATTTAGAGATCGAACATGAGCTAGCAGAACTTGCAAGCATGGAGAAAGAAAGCGTCAAAGCCAAACCCCAAGAGAGAGTCAAGCACCAAGAGATAAAGCTCACCTTTAAAGAGAAAATGGCACTTGAAAAACTCCCTCAAGAGATCGATGTGCTTGAAAAGTTAATCGATGAAAAAAATGCATGTCTGAGTAATCCTACATGTTATGAAAAAATCGGTATCACTGTTTTAGCCCAAGAACTACAAAAACTCAAAGAAAGCTATGAGGAAAAAGTAGAAGAGCTCCTCACAATCGAGGAGAAAGCCGAAGCAATCGCTTCAGGCTCTATTGTATAAAATCTCTTTTTGCTTCGACGATAAGAGAGCCCAAGAGGTGAAAGAGTTTTTCACTCTCTGCTTCAACACTCGTAAAATTTGCAATAATTTTTTCCGCGTCTTTCACACAATCTCCTCGTTGTACACATTTAACAGATTCTAACACTTTATCATGGATTATTTTATGTGGTGCTTCGACGGCACGGTAACTACTCGTCATACTAAATGCTGTATATCCATCTCCGCTTTCATACCATTTTCCCAGACGACAGTTATGATGGTCGCTCATTCCATCTTTTAAACTGTTTTCAAAAATAGAGCTATACGCATTGAATTTAAAGACAATATGATCAACTTTTGCTAAGATAACAAATATCTCATAAGAAATAAGACGGTTCTCTTTTCGAATTGTCTCAGCTTTTGCGATAAGCGTTGTAAGATCTTGATTGAAATTATCCAATTTCTCTTGCGAATCAAGCGCATATTGCTCCGTCGTTTCGGTACTATCCACCATCATGCCTGCATTTTGTTTTAAAACATTGATAGTCGCTTCAACCTCAGCGGTTGCTTTTTGAGTACGCTCTGCTAATTTTCTCACCTCATCAGCAACCACGGCAAATCCTCTGCCATGCTCTCCAGCTCGAGCTGCTTCAATAGCCGCATTAAGGGCTAAAAGGTTTGTTTGATCTGAAATATCTTTGATAAGAGCAATCACTTGAGAAATATCATCAATACTTTTACTCACACCCTGAGCATTTTCTTTAGTCCCATTAATCATCTCGCTCATTTGCGCAATTGATTTCATAATATCATTGGTATTATCTCTTACATCAGCGATAACAAGTGCAGTTTCCTCATTCATTTTGTTTACATCATGCACAGACTCTATTGCTCCACGCATACTCTCTTGCATATCTTTGGCACCACTGACGGCTCCTGTAGTCATTTTCTCAGAGAGCGTTGTCATAAGATTTGAATGCTCCAGATGCACATTTGCCTCAGCATTGGATTCTTTGGCTTTGAACTCTTCAGCTTTTGCAATCCTTGCAACATGCTCAAATTTATCAAATAAACGGTTCAAACTTTGAGATGTTTGGGTAATTTCATCTTGACCTTGGATTGGAATTCTTTGTGTCAAATCTGCATCGCCATCGCTCAGCTTATCGGCGATTGCTCCTAGTTCCTCTATTTGACGGATAATAATTTTTCCGGTCCATACTAGCACTCCAAGCAAAGAACCCACACCAAAGAGTGCAACAAGCACCATTTGTAGCATTCCAAAATCAAGCGTTTGTGCTGCATTTTCTTCATCTTGCAACGCTTGTTTTGTTGCAAGTGTTACGAGCGCGTCTATCTGTTTACGGTGGAGATTATAGTCGCGTTGCAATTCTCCATGAAGAATCTCACGAGCTTTTTGCATATCACCTGTATCGATGGCAGGAAGAAGCTTAGAGTCGATTGCTTCAAAATAGTGGATTGCAGAACTTTTTGCTTCTCCTGCAATCAAATCTTTTGCTTCTTGACTCAACTCACTCTTGGCCCAATACGCTTGGCGATCTAAAAAGTCTTTTTTTAAAACAACTAATTTTTCTTTGAGCGCCTTTAAATCTTCATTTGTATCGTGTTCTACAAGCTGGTAGGTAATCAATCGTGTTTCTATGATGTACTCTGGAGGAGGAAGAATATCGGCTATTAAATCTTTTGAAAGTACAATTTGATTGTAGATTGGTCCTTTCACTTGCACGGAACGAATCGTTAAAAACGACACGATAATGATAGTCATCGATGCCACTAAACTGATGGCAACTGCCATCATTAATCTTATTTTTATTGTCATATGTCTTACTCCTTTAAATCTATTGCATTGTAATAATTCTTATTGTAACCATTTAAAACACGATTTTATTTTATTTTCGTAACCACCAAGTAAACCCCATCTTGACATTTCAAAAATATTGACTTTGTAAAC
>JAVHOA010000058.1:0-14328 GCA_036169815.1 Sulfurimonadaceae bacterium | reverse complement strand
AGGATTTAAAAACTTCAATGATTTTTATGGTTATGAGGTAGGGGACAAAGTTTTATTACAAGCTGCAAATATTCTCAAAGAGTTTTATCAAACCAAGAAAAACAGTTTATCTTGCAATTTTTACCGTATTAGTGGAGCGCATTTTGCTATTTTAGGCGATGCGAGTAGCGATGAACTTTTTGCATTTTTAAGTGAATTTGTCAATTATTTTGAACATATGGAAATCAATGTTGATGGTCAAAAAATATTTTTTGAATTGGATGCAGGTGTGGTCGATAACAGTTGTGAAGCCTCCATTTCAAATGCAGATAAAGCGATAAGAAAATCTGAAAAAGAGGGAGCTATCGTTTTATACAAAGAAAATACTTTTAGCATAGAAGAGCATAAAACAAAGCTCAAATGTAAAGACTCCATTAAAAGAGCCATCAATGAAAGCCGTTTTGTACCCTATTACCAAGCTATAGTCGATAATAAAACAAAAACAATCAAAAAATATGAAGCGCTTGTGCGCATGGAAATGCCCAATGGTCAGGTAATGCCTCCTATGAGTTTTTTACCAGTTTCCAAAGAGACAAAAATGTACAGCTCCATCACAAAAGTAGTTATAAAAAAAGTTTTTGATGATTTTAGAGACTCACAGTGCAGCGTGAGTATCAATCTTTCTATGGATGATATTAAAAATAGTGTGACACGAGAGTATTTGCATACGCAACTCTTAGCATTTAGCGATCCGAGCCGCATTATTTTTGAGATACTCGAATCTGAAAAGATAGACTCATACACGCTTTTAAAAGAGTTTATAACAGAGATGAAAGGCTATGGATGCAAAATAGCCATTGATGATTTTGGTTCTGGATACTCAAACTTTGAGCATCTTATACAGCTCAATGCGGATTATATAAAAATTGATGGTTCACTTATAAGCGATATTGACACAAACCAAGTTTCAAAAACAATCGTTGAGATGCTCTCACAGTTTGCTTCAAAAATGCAGATTAAAACGATTGCTGAGTTTGTCAGTAAACAAGAGATTGAAGATGTTGTTGAGAGTTTGGACATCAGTGAGTCACAAGGCTACCTTTTTAGCCAACCCATTCCATTTCACCCACGCATGATGCAAGTGATCCATTTAGATACAATACATAACGCAAAAATATACGCCTAAAAGGGAGTAGATGGATCAAAATATAACACTTTTAAAAGAGTTGGCACAAAACAAAAGTCTTCTGATTGTTGAAGATGAAGATGTGCTTGGCGAGGCTTTAGAGCGTTTGCTTGCTCGATTTTTCAAAACTGTTTTTACTGCTTCAACTGCCAAAAAAGCGTTTACTATTTATAAAAGAGAGAAAAAATCCTCACAGATTTTAGTGCTCACAGATATCAATCTTGGTGCACAAAGCGGCATAGAGCTTACATGTAAGCTTAAAAAGATAGATCCAAAACAGCGCGTCATTGCCATCTCAGGTACTGAGGAGCGCACTGTTTTTATAGACTCAATTCAGTGTAAAATAGATGGATTTTTGCTTAAACCACTTCAAAACCATCTCCTTATTGCCTTGCTTATAGAAATTTTAAAAAAGATGGACTATGACGTAGAGCTTGAAAAAAGCCAAAAACTTTTAAAAGAATCCGAAGCCTATGCATTGCGTCTCTTAGCAAATCAAGACCAATTTTTAAAAGATGCAATCCATGAGATTTACACGCCTCTTGCCATTATCATCACAAATATCGACCTCTTACGGATGCATGGCATTGAAAACGAATCGCTCAATGCCATAGAAGCGGGAAGTAGAATTATCCAAAACAGTTATGAAGATATGACCTATCTTATGAAACATACACGCATGCCTGAAAATAAAACAAGTATTGATCTTGTGGCGTTTATAATGGCGCACAAAAACTATTTTAGTTGTATCGCTGAAGTCAATGAACTCACTATTTCACTCGTTGTTGGGCAAAGCAACCTCCCTTTTATAGAGTTTAGTGAGCTCAAACTTACACGTTTGGTCGATAACACCCTCTCAAACGCCATCAAATACGCAACTCGTCCAAGCGATATCAATATCATTATTGGTATGGAAAATGAAAATCTCTTTTTTGAGATACGCAACCATGGTCCAGTTATTCAAGATAAAAAGAAGATTTTTGAGCGATTTTACAGAGAGTCTAAACACAAAGGCGGCTATGGACTTGGACTTGGCATCGTTGCGCAGATATGCGAAGAGGAAAATGTTACTATAAAAATAGGATCTTCGCAACTGCGCGGGACATCATTTCGCTACATTTTTAACAGCTCCACTACTATTTCAAACACAAAAGAGAGCAAAGAGAGATGAAAGTATTACTTTTAGAAGATGAGTTTTTATTGTCACGTTCTATTCGCACCTATCTTTTAAACTCTGGTTACTGTGTAGATTATTTTGACAATGGAAAAGATGTTTTAGATACTATAGAAAATACCCGTTATGATTTTTATATACTCGATATCAATACGCCAGTTGTAGGAGGTTTAGAGTGCTTAAAAGCAATAGCCAAACGCTATCCCGAAGCTCCAAAAATAGTTATTAGTGCGTATCATGATATCGAGTACATTAGCGATGCCTTTTCGTTTGGATGCAGTGATTATCTTAAAAAACCTTTCAATCTCAAAGAGTTAGAGGTGCGTATCAAACATCTCACAGCAACATCGCCTCAAAGTGCGAAACCAGAGTATAATCCGCTTATCAAACTGAGCAAACACTATATTTTCAATAAAGAAACAAATCTTCTATATTATGACGATATAGTGCAAAAGTTTACCAAACGAGAAAATGCACTCATTATGCTATTTGTAAGCAATTTGGGTGAAGTGATTTCTGAAGAAAATATTCGCTCTTTTATTTGGAACGGCGAGTATGCCGAGGATGCAACTATCCGCTCTTTAGTCAATCGGGTGCGTCGTAAACTTCAAGAAGAACTTATAGAAAACATGCGAGGATTTGGATATATCATGAAGGGAAAAAGTGATGATTAAACAGTTACAACATCTTCAAGAGGGACGAGATGCTCGCTCCATCTTGATTGTTGATGATGATAGAGAACTTGTTTTGTCTTTGAGCAAACTACTCAAACCTTTTTTTTTAAATTGTATCACTGCAGATGATGGCAAAGAAGCGCTTGAACTCTTTGGTGAGCATCTTAAAAAAAACAATCCCTTTACTCTTGTCATCACAGACCTTGAACTCCCAAAAAAAGGGGGTTTAACACTTATAAAAGAGATTCGTACACTTGTGCCTGAAGAACCCATTATCATTCTCTCGGCGCATGATGAAGCTGAGTTTATGTCAGAAGCTATTGCGCTTGAAGTGCAAGCATATCTGCTCAAGCCACTCTCCATGCCAAAACTCTTTTCAACCCTAGAAAAAATCTTTAACAAAGCAGAAGATAGCATTGGGGAAAGCCACATAGACCCTGTGACAGGGTGCAATATCATGCCTGATTTGGATGCTTTTTTAAACAAACACACAAGCGATACCACTATCCTTATGAAGATAAAAATTAACCATCTTTTACATATTTATAATCTCGTAGGAGAGGAGTATGCGAACAAATATCTCTACGAACTGTGCAGCAGTTTGCAAAATCTTTGCGGTGAAAATGATGCTACTTTTTATAAAGTTGCCAAAGATGAATTAGCGCTTCTTTTACAACATAGCACAATGGATTTTGCGAAAAATCTCGCAAATGATATGACCTTAGTTGCCAAATATTTTCATCTTTTTGAAGATGGCATTATCGTCAATTCTACCATTACAGTAAATATCACGCAAGGAAGAGAGTATTTAACGGTAGTCAATGCCCAATCTATCATGAGAATGCTCTACAATGCCGTAGAAAACAATGATATTATCGCCTATTTGCAACCTGCATTTCATCTTGACACAGACACGATAGAGTTTTATAACTCTTATGTGCGAATCAAAGAGAATGAAACCATTTTTGAACCACATAGTTTTTTAAATGTTGCAGAAAACACCCACCAGCTTTCGATGATCACAAGAGCCGTAATCAAAAATATTTTTGCACGGAAACACGCCGTAGAACCTTACGATGCCCTGCTTGTCATCACACTTTGTGATGAAGATATCCATGATAAATCGCTCTTTCAATACACAAATTTTTGGGCAGAGCGCTACAACATCAATCCAACACAAATAGGGTTTGAGGTTGCCGCTTCTGCTTTATCTACCAATCTTGAAGAGCCATTTTCTCTTCTTGATGCACTCAAAGAACTCGGCTATAAAATCATACTTAGAGAAGTTGGGCTTGGAGGAGTTGATCTGTATCGGCTCATTAGCGTGCAACCTGATTATATAAAGCTGCACCCTACACTTTTGACTATGATTGAGGAGAAATTAGAAGCTATAAAAAATGTTCAAAAGATTATCTCTCTTATGCACCTCATTGGTACCAAAGTCATAGCAGCAAAGATTGAAGATACTCAAAAACTCGCCATTGCAAAATCTTTGGATATCGATATCATCCAAGGCTATGCCCTCGCACACCCTTTTGAGATAAAAGAAGAGGATTCCAATGAATCATAACAGGTCAGAAGCTATTGAAGCGTTGCGTGTCGTCGCACACCAATGGAGACAGCCACTCAACCTAATTAGCGTAGAAGCAATGAATCTTATCGTACAGGCGAGTTTACAGGAAAATGTAGATTCAAAAGAGATTCTCAAAAGTGCGCAAACTATTTCTGATCAGGTGCAACGAATGTCAGATGTACTAAAAAGTCTTTTAGATTTAGGAAAAATCCAAAAACGCAAAGAGCTTTTTTGTATCAATGACCTCTTAAAGACTCTTCAAAATTTTTTCGATGAGCAACTCAAAAACGAGAATATCACCTTAAATGTGGAGTTTCCATCACAACAATTTAAAATCATCGGTTTTTATCATGATTTACGCGAAGTTTTAGTCAATCTTATTACTAATGCAAAAGATGCCTATGTGCAAAATCCACATATTAAAACAAGAGAAATCTCCTTACATGTAAGCATGTTTCAAAACAATTACTATTTTAGTATCCAAGACAGAGCTGGTGGCGTACCTAAAGCCATCAGATCAAAAATATTTGAACCCAATTTTTCGACAAAAAAATCTGGGGATGGGTTTGGGATAGGCTTACATGTAGCCAAAATTATCATCGAACAGGAGTTTGGCGGAGCACTTGCGTATGAATCTATTGAAAACGGTTCTCGTTTTCTCATAGAAATTCCAAGCGGTGATCTGGATAATTTAAGATATATCCAATAGCCTCTTGACTTGGATATAATTTCGCCCATATTAAGGAAAATTCTATGAAAAAAACAGTTCTCACGCTTCTTTTGGCTCTTTTATTCGCGGGTTGTACGCCCCAAGCCACGGTGCCACAATGCCCAAAAACGCCTGCGCTTACAAGCAAACAACTTAACACTTACAGCTATGATGCGCTCAAACATGTAGCCACTTTACTCCAAGAAGAGAGAAAAGATATGGATGCGTTTGATGGTTTTATCTCGGCGATGAAAATAACAGTGAACAACTACGCTGCCATGATAAAATCGAGCGTTTACATTAGCAATATTGTGCGTTATATTCCGCTTCCTTACGCAGGAGAGGTCTCAAACACGACCAAACTCATCTCCAAAACTGCGCTCAATCTCGGCGGTGCAGCCGATGCTCTAGCACAATACAAAAAAAGTTCGGCAAGCTTTCTTGAAAAATTTGCAAAGATTGATGCAAGCAAAGCAGATGAAACAAACACGCAAGATTTAGCCGCACTGGCAACTTTTGCAGACACGCAGTTACTTAGCGATGCACAAAACCTTGAGATTGCTTTAGAAAAAATTTCCTCTTCAACAACCATGATGGCAGCAACCACCCAAGCCATTGCAGATGCGCTTGATACAACGGGAGACTATTTTGCGAGTGCAAAAAGCTTTGTGGGTTTTAGCAAAGAGCCTGCGCAAAGCTCAGATAAAATAAAAATAGATGAAAATAAAAACTCTATCAATGCAAAAATAATCCAGCTCAACCAAAAAATAAAACTCTTAGAGCACAGCGCACAAAACTCTGCACACTACATAAAAAAAGCACATATCTACAGTGATCTTTCCCTCCAACTCACCCAAGAAAAACTCTAAAGTAAGTTTAAGAGTGGATTACTGATCGGACTTGATTCTATTTTTGTACCCCGCATTAATGCGTAGGTGCAATCCTAAAAAGTAAGCATACGTAATCGCTTTTTTGAGTAAATACGCCCCATAACCTTTCACTTTCATCCAGCCAAATAGCTCTCCAACCGCATATTTTCCACCAAGAGCAACAAAAACTCCACTCACATTGGCATCAAACGCCTGCGTGTGTTTTCCCAAGATTCGCATACGAATCGTGTCTGCGACATACTCCGCACTTTTTTCAGCTATTTGTGCTGTTGGCGGCAAGAGTTTGGCATTTTTATCTTTCATCTCCACGCAATCACCAATGGCAAAAACATTTTTAGTATTGCAAATATTGAGCTCTTTATCTGCTTGATATTGGTTGATTCTATTGAGTGCGCCCTCTTGTTTTGTGTGAACAGAAGCCGCTTTAATTCCGCCTGTGAAAATCATAAAATGATAATCCAAAACATCGCCATTTTTAAAGCTAATGGTGGTTGTATCGACATGGCTTATAAACGCGCTTGTTAAAATACGCACTCCAAGTTTTTCAAGTCTTGCGTGAGTATTTTTAATGATATAAGGACTCATCCCTGGCAAAATAGTCTCACTAGCATCGATAAGGACTATCTTGATCATCTTTGCTCGCTCACCGAGGGTTTTTGCATAACTTTTGATGACATACGCCATTTCAGCCGCCACTTCGACACCACTCAAACCCGCGCCACCAATGGCGAGATTGATTTCACTTGCAGAGTCGTTAATCTCTTCATCTTGTAAATTTTTATAGATAAGATCTTCGAACTCTTTTCTGAAATTATATGCACGCATAAGGTTTTTCACCCCATAACTGTTTTCTCTTAGACCCGCAATAAAAGAGAAAAAGTTTGTTTGCGCTCCTGAGGCGACGATGAGATAATCGTAATAAACCATTTGCTCTTGAGTATGGACAAACTGATCTTGCGTATCGATTGTAAGCACTTTTTCATAGATAAACTGCACATTTTTTTTAAAGCCCTCACACCATGTTGCAAGATCGATGGCGATTTCATGAATATCAAAACGCCCTGCAATATAGCCATACGCCTCCGTTTGCAAATAGTGATAAGGGTTTTTATCTATCAGTGTTATCTCGATATTTTCCTGTTTTGCCAAAAACTCTATCGCCCGCAAACCGCCATATCCACCGCCAATCACTACTACTTTTTTCTTCAAAATTACGACCCTATATTTATTATTTTATTGAACGCTAGCACTTTGTATCTATTTGGAGCTTTAACTGTTTTGCGCAAACATATTTCTAAAGTTTTTCGCACCATCTTTGCTAGAATCGATTTGATCCTTGATGCCTACAAAAGAGAATCGCAGCTTGCTTTGTTCAATAGTGCTCATGGTGTCAATCTTGTTCATATTGAGCAAATAAGAGCGGTGAATACGGACAAAACCATACTTCTCTAAGAGTTGTTCAAGGTCTGAGATTTTTTTTGCATAGTAAGAAAACCCTTTTTCACTTCTCAGCATCACTTCACTCAAATCTGCTTGTACATAGTAAATCTCTTGAGGTTGCAGCAGATAATAGTTTTCACCGTTTTTACTCATAATGCGCAGATTTTCCTCTGTTTTTACACTTGTTTTGACTCTTTGGATAGTTTGAGAAAGTTGCTCTTGACTAAAGGGTTTAACAAGGTAACCAACGGCTCCGATATCATAGGCTTTGAGGGCATGTTCCTCATAAGCAGTTTGAAAGATAATAGCCGTATCACTTGAAAGATAACGCAGTTCATAGCCAAGCTCAAGACCACTGCTTTGTGGCATATTGATATCCAAAAAAGCAAGATCAAAATGGGTTGTTTTGATTTTTTCTATCGCTTCTTGTGCACTAGCGGCGGTGGTAATATCTGTTTTTCCAAGCTGTTGGAGCATGCGGGCGAGTCGTGTGACTGCGAGCTCTTCATCATCAACGATGAGTATTTTCATCTCTACCTCCTAAATGAATAATAAACAGAGTTTCTCTACTCTGCCCTACTTCTAAGTACCCATCCACAAGCAAACCCAATCGCTGATCAAGGTTTTGCAAGCCGATGCCAAACTCTTTTTTTAAAATCGGTTTGCCATCATTGCTTACATGTATGGCTTTTCCATCTACTTCTACGCTTATATGGAGCTCTTGGTTTGGTAAAAACCCATGTTTGATTGCATTTTCAACAAGAAGCTGAATAGAAAATTTTGGAACACTGAGTGCATTTTTTTCACTCTTCTGGTGCAAATGGATCCTGCCAGAAAAGCGGATATTTTCAAGGTCCACATACTCTTGCACATTTTTAAGCTCTTCATTTAAGCTAATAAGTGCTTTTTCGTTCATAGTGTTGCGCAAAAAAGAGGAGAGTTTCAAAATCGCCTCTTCTGCTTTATTGCTATCTTGATGCACAAGTTCGGCGATAGAGTTGAGGGCATTAAAAAGAAAATGAGGATTGAGTTGGCGCTCAAGCGATTTGAGGCGGCTTTGGACATAGTCACTATCAACTTGCTCTTTGCCATTGCGCATCTTTACAAATTGATAAAGGAGTGCACCCACCACATAGGTCATCGCACCCATAAAAGTCGAAACGCTGAGCATATTCTCCTCAAAGAGCGCAAGCACTTTGATGCCAAAACCCAAAGCAAGATAGATGCTCAGCTGTGTACCTAAAAAACCAGATAAAAATGAAAACAAAATCGCTGTGGGAATCCAAAAAGGTTTTTCTATATTTGGCAGTATTGTTTTGTTCATACTTGTAATGGAGATAAGAGAAAAAGTGGTGATACAAAATCCAAGTAAAATGCCATACAAAGCGCCATCACTCCAAGAATGGCCCAAAAGAATATAGCCAAAACCAGAGAGCATCGACCCCATCACAATACCAATAAGCAGGATATACACCCAGTCACGCAGTTTTATAGTGAGTTCAATATCATACATGTAAGCGCCCTTTTAAATTGTTTACACCCATCATCACACCAGGCCAACCTTGCGCAGGATAGACACTATCGCCGACATGATAGAGCCCTGCAATTGGTGTGTCATTGCCAGGGAGTTTTGGAAGAAAGTTTTTCATCGTGATGGGATTTCCTCCGAGTTGCGAGCGATTGATATAGTTTTTAAAGGTGTTTGGCGTCGCTGCAAAACTGACAACAATTTGTACTTGCTCAATACCAAGTGTTTGGCAGATTATATCCGATAATCGCTTATGTAAACGCTCTTTTTGCGCTTTATAGCTTGCTTTATTGTTCCAAAAAAGCGCATCTGTGTGGATGGAAGCGGTGAGACTGTAGTGCCCTTTTGGTGCAATTTTGTCATCCTCTTTGTCAGAAAAAGAGACAAAAAGCGCTTGTGAGAGTGTATCTTCAATCTGCTCTTTTTGAATAAGTTGGTAATGATGGTAAAAATCTGCGTCACTTTTTATGGTCATATACACCATAAAGGAGCTTTGAGTATTGCTGAGTTTTTTATATTTTTTATAGTATTGCTTTATCTCTTTATCATCAAAATAGCGCTCACTATCGTAGATTGTACTATTTAATATGATATTTCTTGCACTATATTTTTTTTTATCAGAATGAAGGATAAAAAAGCCATTTCTTCGCTCAATATGCTCAATAGCACAGTTGGTGTGCACCTCTTTGACTTTGGCACCTAGTTGCGCAAACAAGCTATCAAATCCACCCATAACATAATGGTTTTCATTGAAAGTGTAGCCAAGGGCAAGGGAAGCTGTAAAAAAATTGACTTCAGGGGTTTTGGCTTGTGCAACGATGAGGAGTTGCGCATCTAAAAAATCAAGATACTCCTGTGATATTTCGCCAAAAAAATCAACAATAAAACTTCTTGCATTCACAAAAAGATATTTATAAAATCGTGCAAATAAAGGAAGATAAGAGGTCAAAGAGATAAGTTTTGCTAAAGCAGAGCTGTTGGCATAGCCATACCCTCTTTGAGTATAAAACTGTTTACCCAAGCTGTGCACTAAACTCCAAAATTCCCTATTTTTAGGGTGTGGATGCAAAGCCTCTAGCGCTTGTAAAAATTGCTCAAGATTGTTATAACGGGGTACAACTTTACCGTTTTGTATAATGACAATAGAGGGATCACACGTTTTTACATCTGGCACTATGCCAAGCTCATCTAAAAACTCTTTGACAACATGCCCCTCTTCATACCCCGCAAGCGTTGTTGCACCCGTGTTATAGTAGTACCCTTTTTTGCAAAATGTAGAGCTGCAGCCGCCAAGGTAAGGCTCTTTTTCAAAAAGTGCAACATCATACCCTTTATGGCTCAAATAGGCCGCAATGCTACTGCCACCGACGCCTGAGCCTACAACTGCAAAATCATTCATGCGTTCTGCATACTTTCATAAATATTACAAAGCGATTGGACAAAAAGCGGATGGTCATTTGGCGCTTTTGCCACACGATAGTCACTAAAACCAAGTTCATCGGCTATCTCTTTGTACTCTAAAACCAGTTCATACTCGGTTTCAGAATTATCAACTGTAAAAGCGAGTGGATAGAGAATCACTTTTTTCTTTTTTAAAGCCGCGAGTTTCGTTTCTAAATAGGGTTTAATCCACTGCGCTGGCCCAAGGCGCGACTGGTAGGCAAGATGGGTGTTATGAAACTCTATGCCTGCTTGAAAAAGTGCTTTGCGCGCATGAAAAAGATTGTATTTGAGTTGCTTTTGATATGGATCACCTTGATCAATATTTCTTTGTGGCAAGCCGTGCGCTGAAAAAACCAACTCAAAATCGCTTGGGTCTTCTCCATTTAAAGCCTCTTTAATCCGCTCAACAATGCAAAGATTGTATGTTTCATCACTATAAAACGAATCAATAGTTTTGAGTTTTGCGCCAATGTTGTACTTTTTAAGTGTTTGGGTTAAATCTTCCATGCTTGAGAGTGTTGTTGTTTTTGAGTAGTGCGGATAGAGTGGAATAGCATAAATCTCATCGACATCTTGAAGATTTGCCACTACATCTTTTGCAAAAGGAGGCGTGTAGCGCATCACCATATGAACAGAAGCGTCCACATTTTTTTCTAGTAAGTCGATAAGCGCTTGCGTGTACGCCACAATAGGAGATTTTCCCCCGATTTTTTTGTAGTTGCCTTGAGACTCTTTGAGTCTTTTAAAAATAATAAGTTTGGCAATCATCGCACGGATAGGCTGAGGTGCTGGAATAATACGTTTATCGTTGAACATATTTTTTAAAAAAAGTTGCACCTCATCCAAGTTGTTTGGCCCGCCCATATTTAAAAGAAGTATCGCTTTTTTCATCATAAAACCTTTTCATTGAACTATTTGACAGTTTAGGGCAGATAAAAGATTTTTTGTATCTTATGTATGTCAGTTCATTAAAAAAGCACGATGAGGCCTATTCAAACAGTGCGATATGCTCTAAAGCTTCTTTGATAGTCGGATATCGAAACACAAATCCAGCCGCTTCAAGCGCTTTTGGATATACCTCTTTAGAGTCGGTGAGCACGCTTGCTCCCTCTCCAAAAAGGAGTTTGAGTACAAATACAGGAACAGGAAAGATTGTAGGTCGGTGCAAAACAGCTCCAAGATTTTTTGTAAAAGTGTAGTTACTTACAGGATTTGGTGCAGTTGCATTGAAAACTCCCTCTAAAGAGTTTTCAATAATAAACGTATAAATTTGCACTAAATCATCGACTGCAATCCAACTTGTCATCATTTTTCCATCGCCAATAATGCCACCAAGCCCGAGTTTAAAAGGAGGTAGCATCTGTGCAAGCGCTCCGCCATCAGCGCCCAAAACAACGCCAAATCGCAAAATAGTCGTTTTTTTCTGGCATTTTTTCGCTTCAGCTTCCCACGCTTTCACTAAAGTAGCTAAGAAATCATCTCCAAGCTCTGTGGCATCTTCTGATGAAGCCAAACCATTTTTATACACACCAACCGCAGAAGTGGAGATAAAATGCGCAACATCGCTTTCATTGATAGCGCTCACAAGTGTGCGCGTGGTGTTAATACGGCTACTATGCAAGAGTTTTTTATAAGACTCATTCCAGCGCTTGATGATGGGCGCGCCCGCTAAGTTGATAACAACTTTGACACCTTTGAGTTTTGCAACTATCTGCTCTTTGCTGTCTTTTCTATCGATGACTACAAAATCGCTAAAAGTTTTTATAAGATGCTTTGCTACAAATCCGCTTGCACCCGTGATGGCTACTTTCATAATTGGCTCCTATAATTTTAAGATTTGCATCGCTTGGATCATATCTTTATCGCCTCTGCCTGAGAGACTTACTATTATCTTTTTACCACAAATCATCTCTTTGGGCATCTTTTTTAAATACGCAATGGCATGCGCACTCTCAAAAGCAGGAACTATTCCCTCAGCACGGCTCAACCAGACAAAGGCTTCCACGGCTTCATCATCTGTGACGTTGTCGTACATAACTTTACCACTTTCCATAAGAAAAGAGTGTTCAGGTCCAATCCCTGGATAATCAAGTCCCGCAGAGATTGAGTGCGCTTCATTGATTTGACCATCTTCTGTTTGCAATAAATAGCTCATTTGTCCGTGTAATATGCCAGGTTTTCCAAGCGCCAAACTCGCTCCATGTTTGCCAGTAGAAAGCCCGTGCCCGCCAGCTTCGATGCCGATGCACTGCGTGGATGGCTCTTCTATAAAGTGCGCAAACATCCCAAGTGCATTACTGCCACCGCCAATACATGCAAGCACATAATCAGGCAAACTCCCAGTGGACTCTAAAATCTGTTTTTTTGCTTCATAACTGATAATGGCTTGAAAATCTCTCACCATCAGCGGGTATGGATGCGGGCCTGCCGCGGTTCCAATGATATAAAAGGTATCGCGTGCATGCGAAACCCAATGGCGGATGGCATCATTCATCGCATCTTTGAGGGTCTTGCTTCCAGAAGTCACCGCATGCACTTTTGCGCCCATCAGCTTCATACGAAACACATTGAGCTCTTGGCGCTCCACATCTTTTGCACCCATAAAAATCTCACACTCTAGTCCCATAAGTGCGGCAACTGTCGCCGTTGCTACGCCATGTTGGCCTGCCCCTGTTTCTGCTATGACTTTGGTTTTACCCATCTTTTTGGCAAGCAAACCCTGCACAATGGTGTTGTTTATTTTGTGCGCACCAGTGTGGTTTAAGTCTTCACGCTTTAAGTAAATATCCGCACCTATCTCGCGAGAAATAGAATCGGCTCTATAAAGTGGAGAGGGACGACCTACATACTCCTTGAGATAGTAATTGACCTCACTCCAAAACGCTTCATCAAAGCGTACGGATTTATAAAGCGCATCAAGCTCTATGAGAATTGGCATCAGGGTTTCAGGAACATAGCGTCCACCAAATTTGCCAAAATGCCCCTGTTCATCAGGATCGCTTAAAAAAGCGCTTGGGATATAGTTTTGCATTATTTTTTCTCTCTTTTTACTTGTCTTATGTGACCGCTGAGTGTTTCATAGCGACCTCTTCCCATAAAAAGTGTGGGTTTTTCATCACTTGTATCTTTGTTGTGTACAAGATTGACTTTGGCAACAAAAAGATCGTGATCTCCGTAGTTTAAAATATCAACAATACTGCATTCATAAATCATATAGGATTCATCTATTAAACTTGTTTGTATGGTTTGTGCGCTCTTACATGTAAGCCCTGCGAGTGCGAATTTGTCAATATTTTGTCCATGCAATTCACCCGTACTTGCAAAAGCTTGGTAATAATTGATATCTAAAAAATTGAGTGCAAACTCTTTGTACTCATGTAAAAGTTCATAAGAATAATTTTCATCGCGCACACAAATAGCAACCATAAAAGGTGATTTTGAGATTGGCATATGCCAAGAGAGTGGCATAATATTTTGCTTACATGTAAGCAATGCTGTTGGGCGTGGTTGTGGATGGCAAGAACTATCAAGTTGTGCGGCTGTTGTAAACATACAATCTCCTTTTTTTAATTATTTTAAGGGCATTTCTAAAGTCAGAAGTATCATTTTAGCGAAGAGTAGTTTTGACTCGTAGCTTGTTTATGTCGATTGGTATCAATATTTTTTATTTCTTTGTTGGCAGTAAACAAGTAACTTTTTAGAGGTATTGCTTTACAATACGAACAAGCCTAT
>JAVHOA010000057.1:0-41992 GCA_036169815.1 Sulfurimonadaceae bacterium | reverse complement strand
AACTCTGCAAGGGGTTTTACATCTACATGTAACAATTCCACAAACTAATTATTATATAATACTCATCAAAACAATTATAGGAAAAATAATGTATATTTTAAATAAAATCGATAGCGGTGTATGCGCAGCAGAGGGGTTTTTTGCCGATGGAATCAGTGCTGGCTTAAAAGCAAATGATGCCCTTGATATGGCCTTTATCTATAGTGACACGCTTTGTGATATTGCTGCAACTTTTACATCTAACAAGATGACAGCCGCACCAATTCGTCATTTTAAAAACAAAGGCAGTTTTGAAACAAACTTTGTGATGATTAACTCAAGAAATGCAAATGCTATGACAGGTCCAAAAGGGATTAGTGATATTGATGAAGTGTTAAACTCTCTTGAAATTGATGGACTCACTAATGCTGTGATGAGTTCAACGGGTGTGATCGGTGTGAGACTTCCAAAAGAGAAGATTATTGAGGGTGCCAAAAAATTTGATATCACAAAAAAAGAGCCAATACGAGCAAGTCAAGCGATTATGACGACAGATAGCTTTGCAAAAACTATCGCTTTTGAAGTTGTGCTTGCAGATGGCAGCAAATTTCATATAGGCGCGATGGCAAAGGGCGCGGGGATGATTAACCCTGCGATGGCAACCATGCTTTGTTTTATCACAACCGATGCAGATATTTCGAAAAAAAAGATGCAACGCCTACTTGATAAAACAGTAAAAACAACTTTCAATGCCATCAGCGTCGATGGAGATACCTCAACAAATGATACCGTTATGCTTTTTGCAAATAAAAAAAGTGGAGTTTTTCACAAAGAAGCGTTTAAAGCAGCCTTGTATGAAGTGATGAAGTTCTTGGCTTTAGAGATTGTGCGCGATGGCGAGGGCGCTACAAAAGCAGTAACCTATAAAATCACAGGTGCAAAAAATGATAAAGAAGCAGAGAAAGTTGCAAAAGCGCTCTCGGATTCACTTTTAGTAAAAACTGCACTCTATGGAGAAGATCCAAACTGGGGACGCATCGCTTCAACGGTAGGTGCAAGTGGCGTTACATGTAAGGAAGAGCGCTTAAGAGTCTGCTTCAATGATCTTTGTGTTTATGACAGAGGCGAGATCTATTTTGACAAAACCATGGAAGCAAGCGCGGCAGCGATTATGAAGCTTCCAAACTTCACAATTAGCTGTAATCTTGGCATCGCAAAGGGAAGTTTTACCGCTTACGGCTGCGATCTGGGATATGAATATGTTAAGATCAATGCGGATTATAGAACTTAATGGTGGTCAATTTTTGGCAAGTGCCACTTCTGTTTATAAGCTAAAAGTCGAAGGGCGATAGAAAAAAATGCAACTATGAGTATGCTTGTTTGATTGAGAAAATCGCTTGCATGTAAGAGGAGCAAAAGCAAAGAAACGATGACGGAGATGGAGCCATAAAAGTCGCTGATAAGGATGGCTGGGACTTGGTTGATGAGAATATCTCGCAGCACACCTCCACCCATTGCGGTGATAAAACTGAGAATGATAACCCCAAAAAAGTTATACCCTGCATGTAGTGCTAAAAGTGCTCCTGTAATACTAAATGCAACAAGTCCGATGGTGTCGCTTATGACAAAAAGCCACCGTTTTTCTAAAGAGTCAAAGCGGTGTATTTTAAAAAGAAATGATAAAAAAACAACGATTAAAAGTGCCGTTGCTGGGTAGAGTGTTGTAAAAGCAAATGGGGTGACGCTAAGGATTGTGTCTCTCACAATTCCTCCGCCAAGTGCTGTGAGTGCAGCGGCAATCATAAGCCCTAAAATATCAAGATGATTGCGCGCTCCAACCAAAAAACCACTAATCGTAAAAGCGATAATGCCAAGAATATCTACAAAAATGAGCGGATCGAGTTCTAGCATCTACGCTCTATAATCCTCTTTAAATTTCACATATCTTGAGGCAGATGCATACAGTTCTGCCACTTCTTCTTCACTTAACTCTTTGACAAGTTTGGCAGGACTTCCCATGATGAGCGAGCGGGGTGGAAAGATTTTATTTTTTGTAACAAGCGCTCCAGCGCCTACAATGGACTCTCTTCCTATAATGGCACCATCTAAAATTGTTGCGCTCATCCCAATAAGACAAGCATCTTCGATGGTGCATCCGTGCAACATCACACGGTGGCCGATGGTTACATCATTGCCGATGATTGTTGGATTGCCATCACTTTTATCCTCTTTTTTGTAGTGCGTTACATGTAACATGGAAAGATCTTGGATATTGGTGCGATCGCCGATGGAGATAAAGTGCACATCACCACGGACAACACATCCAAACCAGATGGAGCAATCCTTTCCAATAGTGACATCACCAATCACATCCGCAGAGGGTGCAACCCATGTTCTTTCTCCTAGAGTTGGAGCACTATTTTTAAATGTATAAAGCATTATGAATCCTTAAAAAGTCTTTGCGCAAGCTGTTGCGCGGCATTTGGAGTCTCTTTTTTATGCGCCTTATAAAGATTTGAAATGTACTCTTCAATCATTTTATGATTATTGATTTTCTCTGCATCGTTTACTTTGACTTTATGGTAACTTCCATCCATCTGAAGCTCGTGAGAGAGCATATTGTCTTTACATTGCAAACGTAAAATACGCAGTAATCTTGCCGCACACTCCTCATCCGTAATGCCAGTTAAGAGCTCGATACGTCTCACAAGGTTTCGTGGCATCCAATCTGCACTTGAGATGAAAAGGAAGGGTGCTGTATTTTTAAAGTAAAAGATTCTCGCATGCTCCAAATATTTTCCTATAATAGAAGTTACCCTAATATTTTCACTCACGCCCTGAATCCCTGGTTTTAAACAACAAACGCCACGAATGATAAGTTCTATTTTGACACCCGCTTGGCTTGCTTTATAGAGTGCACGGATTACATCATCATCCACCAAAGAGTTCATTTTGGCAATAATCTCGCCCTCGGCACCTTTTCTTGTCTCGTTGTTGATAAGTGAGAGTAGTTTGGGTTTGATTTGTGCGGGAGCCATGTAGAGTGTTTCGAGTTTACCTTTTTTGCTAAAGCCTGTCAAAAAGTGAAAAAAGCGCGTTAAGTCGCTTGTAATATCATCCTTGCTTGTAAGGTAGCTAATATCTGTGTAGATTTTTGCACTGCTTGGGTTGTAGTTTCCTGTCCCAATATGTGCATACTGTTTAAGCTTGCCATTGGTACGTCGTGTGATAAGGGTCGCTTTTGCATGGACCTTGAATCCAAAGATTCCATAGATGACATGTGCTCCCGCTTTTTCAAGCGCTTTTGCCCAGATAAGGTTGTTTTCTTCATCAAATCTTGCTTTGAGTTCTACCATAACGGTTACTTGTTTGCCAGCTTCTGCGGCACTTGTAAGCGCTTGCACAATCGGAGATTGAGGCCCCGCACGATAGAGTGTCATCTTAATAGTGACAACATCGGGGTCTTTTGCCGCGATTTGAATCATACGAACAATTGATTCAAAACTCTCATAAGGGTGAAACAACAAAACATCTTGTGCTTCTAAAATGGAAAAAATATTCTCATTTGTACCGAGTGGTGCAAGGATTTTTGGATTGTAGGGTTCATTTAAAAGATGGGCAAAATCCTTATTTCCAACAATCTGCCATAAGGATGCAAGATTTAAAATGGTATGAAACATGTAGATATCATGTTTAAAAACATTGATATGAGAGTTGAAAAAATCGATAATCTCGTTATCTGCATCAGAACCCACTTCAAGACGGACAATCTCCCCTTTTTTACGCAGTTTTAGACCCTCTTCTAAAATCTCCAAAAAGTCATCTGCTTCCTCTTCTTCTATGGCAATATCTGCATTTCTTGTGATACGAAATGGCACGCTTTTGATGAGTTGGTAGCCTGGAAAAATATCTTCGATATGTTCTGCAACGATATCTTCAACAGGGATATAGGTTCCCTCAGAGATGAGTACAAATCTTGAAAGCACGCGTGGAACACGGACAATACCAAATCGCTCAACACTAGTGTCATCTTTATCAAAAAGCTTGACAATAATCCCAAAACTAAGGTTATTCAGGTGTGGAAAAGGGTGGGTTGCATCCACTGCAATGGGGATAATAATAGGATATATCTCCTCAAAAAACTTTTTCGTTACGGTTCTTTTTTCAGCACCACTGAGCTCTTTGTATTTTTTAAGAAACACACCCTCAGGTTCTAATGATTTAAAAATATCACTCATACACAGCTCAACAACTTGCTGCTCTTGATGCAGATATTGTCGGATATCCATCAGCTGTTGTAAGGGAGTAAGGCGATCGGCGCCCGAGACGATAACGCCTGCGCTAAAAAGTTTTTTTAGTCCCGCGACACGAATCATATAAAACTCATCAAGATTTGTGCCATAAATTGCTAAAAATTTGAGCCTTTCAAGTAAAGGCAAAGAGCTGTCTTGCGCTTGTTTGAGCACACGTGTGTTAAATTGGAGCCATGAAAGCTCGCGGTTGTTGTATAAATTTGGATCTTTTAAATTTACTACCATATTAAACCATCATAAATTGAATTTTAATGATTATATCTAAGAGATAGTTACAAAATGGTTATGATAGAATTGTGAAAAAGGAATTTAATGAGTCTATTTCAATTGCTAATGATTGCCATGGCGGCTTTTTTTTCATTTAAAGTCTATAAGCATATTCAAACGCTTGAAGATGCAAAACCAAAAGAGGATGACAAAAACAGTGGTTTTGCCTCCTACGATCCGCCGATGCTTGTGAAAAGAGCGGATGAGGCTTTTGTGAAGGGGGATCTCAAACAAGCATTTTTTCTCCTAGATGAAGCCAATGGTAAAGATCCAAATAATGCTGAGATTCTTGGAAAAATAGGCTATGTTTTAGCAAAACAGGGCCAGAGTAATGAAGCGATCTCCTCTTACCAAGAAGCCTTACATGTAGAGCCAAAAAATGATATTTTTCATAATGCAATCGCTTCTTTATATCGAGAGTTAAAAGAGTTTTCTAAAGCCCAAGAGCATTATCAAGAAGCGTTAAAAATCGATGCAAATTATGCAGTGACTTACTTTAATTATGCAAATCTTTTAGTCGATATGCAGCGCTACAGTGAAGCAAAAGAGATGTATGAAAAGGCTTTACATGTAGATGAAAATTTTACACAAGCCAAAGAAGAACTAGAAAAAATAAGGGACAAAATTTGAGCAGTGAACAGAAAAAATTAGCCGTTTTAATTGATGCAGATAACTCTCAACCAAGGATTATCGAGGGTCTTTTAGACGAGATTGCAAACTATGGTGTGGCAAGCGTGAAAAGGATTTACGGAGATTGGACCGATACTAAGCTCAAAGGATGGAAAAGTCATCTTTTAGAGTACGGTATTCACCCGATGCAGCAGTTTGCGTACACAACAGGGAAAAATGCGACAGATACGGCAATGATTATTGATGCGATGGATCTTTTGTATTCAGAGAAGTTTGATGGTTTTTGTATTGTTTCAAGTGATAGTGATTTTACCCGTTTAGCTTCAAGATTGCGAGAGAGTGGCTTGACTGTGTATGGTTTTGGAGAAAAAAAGACACCAAAATCTTTTGTCAGTGCATGTGATAAATTTATTTTTACTGAAAACCTTCGCGATGAAGCGATTGTCGAAAATGGCAAAAATGTGAAGCCAAAAGAGCCAAAAGAGAGTGCTAAAGATCTCACAAAAGATATCCGACTTCTGGCTATTTTGCGTAACGCAGTGGATGATACATCTGATTATACAGGATGGTCTTATTTAGGTTCAGTGGGACAAAAAATAGCCAATAAAATCCCCGAATTTGATTCACGAAACTATGGATTTAAAAAACTGGTCGATTTGATGGAAAGCACTGGCATGTTTGAGTTTAAAAAAGAGGATGCAGGGTATAAAACAAAATCCGTGTATGTGCGCTGTATCCGTTCAAGGAACTATGCGTGAAGATTTGCGAAATTTATAACTATTTAGACAGTATATCACCCTTTAATCTACAAGAAAAATGGGATAATTCTGGAGTTTTACTTGGCGATTTAGGCCAAGATGTACAAAAAATCTATCTGAGTATTGATGTTGATGGGGAGTTGCTTGAGTCTATGGAGGAAAACTCTCTTCTAATCACTCACCATCCCATCATTTTTGGCGCTTTAAAACAGCTTCAATTCCATCAGTATCCAGCCCAGTTTCTAAGAAAAATGGTGCAAAAAAATATTTCAAATATTGCAATGCACACAAATTTTGACCAAACACATCTCAATGAATATGTCGCAACAAAAATATTGGGACTCAAAATCATCAAAAAAGAGGGTTTTGTTATCTATATGGAAGTGGATGAAACATTTGATGCCTTTGCAAGCAAGGTTGCAAAAGCTTTTGGACTCTCACATGTAAAGTGTGTGAGGGCGCATGAAAACATAAAAACTGTGGCACTGACAACAGGCTCAGGCGCTTCATTATTGCGTACAATCCAAGCAGATTGCTTTTTGACAGGCGATATCAAATACCATGAAGCGATGGAAGCAAAAGCGAACAATCTCTCCATGATAGAGATAGGACATTATGAGAGTGAGCAGTTTTTTGGAGAAATTTTAAAAACATATTTGGAAAATTTAGGATTAGCGGTTATAATTTCACAATCAAAAAACCCTTTCATGTATAGTTAGGGTACTTGTCGCACCGCATCCAAAAAAGGAAATAGATGAACAAACACTTACAACAACTAATCGACCTTTCAGAAGTTGATAAAGAGATAGATGCTTTTGAACCTCAAATAGACGAAGCAAATTACAAATATGAGGCAGCTCTTGCAACAAGAAATAGCCTTGATAATGAGATCACTTCTATCCATGAAGAGATTAAAAATGAAGAGTTGAAAAAACATAAAAATGAGCTTCATTTAGCAGAACTCTCTGCAAAACTTGAAGAGAATAAGAAAAAATCTTCAGAAATCAAAACCGAACGCGAGATGAAATCTCTTCAATTAGAAGAGGAAATTGCAAAAGAACAAGTGACTTTTGCAAATGAAGAGATTGCGCGTTTAGACAAACTTGTATTGGCAAAAAAAGCCAAACATGAAGAACTCAGTGCAAAAAAAGCTGAAATGGATGCAACTCTTGCAACAATTAAAGCGGATGTTGATGATAAACTTGCAAATATCGAAGTGGCTCGCCGTGATGTTTTTGCAAAAAAAGAGAAACTTGTTGGTGAAATGAACCAAAAAGGTTTAGCTTTTTATCAAAAAATCCGTCGTTGGGCTAAAAATACAACTGCAGTGGAACTCAAAGAACAAGCATGTATGGGCTGCTATATGCATGTAAATGATAAAGTTTATGCAGATATTATCAAAGGCGAAGAGATCGTCACTTGTCCACATTGTGGTCGTATTTTATATATGGCACAAGGCGAAGAAGCGTAGGCTTGAAGCCATTTTCATTTCTCTACTTTATTTTAAGCACAGTGCTCTACATTTTGGCACTGCCGCTTTTAATCACTCTCTCTTTTAAGCAAAAATATAAAGCATCCATCCCAGCTCGTTTTTTTCTTTTTCATAATCCAAGATTTAAAGAGGGTGGAGGCGTTTGGTTTCATGTTTGCTCTCTCGGAGAGGCAAGAGCTATCAAGCCGATTTTAGATCATTTTAGAAAAGATGAAGTGAAGATCACAACAATCACGCACACAGGACACAATGAAGCGAGTAAATATGGCGTGGAACTGAGATACCTGCCTTTTGAGATATTTTTACCACTTTGGGCAAAACCTCAAAAACTTCTTGTTGTTTTGGAAGCGGAGTTTTGGTATATGCTCCTTGCCGTAATGTCTGCAAAAGGTGCAAAAATCGTGCTTTTAAATGCGCGCATTTCGGATAAAAGTGTCAAAAAATATATGAAGATGCGCTGGTTTTACAAACGTTTACTATCCTATGTTGATGTTGTTTTTTGTCAAAGTGAGATTGATGCTTACAGATTTGAGAGTTTGGGTGCAAAAAATATTGAAGTTATAGGCAATATTAAATTAGCTCAAACAATTCAAGCGAGTAAAAACTATCCAAAGCCACCCGTTTTGAGTATCGTTGCTGCTAGTACGCATGAAGGGGAAGAAAGTATTATTTTGGATGGATATGGCGAATTTATACAAAACACAGATGCAAAGCTTTTTATCGTTCCGCGCCATCCTGAGCGCTTTGGTGCTGTTTATAAGCTGGTGCAACAGTTTTGCGAACAACAAGGCTTGCACTCAAAAAGAACCTTACATGTAAGCCTTTTTAGTGAAGATAAAAGCTTTGAGAGTGATATCGTTTTAGTTGATAGGATGGGTGAACTCAATAATATCTACAATATTAGCGATATAGCGATTTTAGGCGGTGCATTTAAAGAAGATATTGGTGGGCATAATCCACTTGAGCCGGCTCATTTTGGATGTAAAATCATCACGGGAAAATATTTCCACGATCAAAAAGAGCTTTTTAAATACGTGCACCATGTACAGTATATTGAAAAAAATGAAGTGTGCAAGGCACTTTGCCAAGCCGAGGAACTTCCTCCATCCACAGTCGATGAGAAGATTAATTTAGATAGAGTTATCAACTATATGAGGAATATATAATGGAAAAAGAGAAAGCATATAAAGTTTTAGCAACGCAAGAAGGAATTTCAAATTCCGAAGCAAAATCTCTTATTGATAGAGGTTTAGTGTACGCTGGCAATAACAAAGTGATGATAGCGCGTGGCGATATCGATCCAAAAACAAAATTTAGAATTGAAAAAGTTGAAAAGATTAAACCAATTTTTCAAAACAATGATATTATCGTTGTAGATAAGCCAGCCTTTGTTAATTCAGATGAGGTTGAACGTCAGTTTAAAGATGCAAAACTGCTGCATAGACTTGACCGTGAGACAAGCGGCGTTTTAATGCTTGTCAAAAATGAAGAGTTTAGAGAAAAAGCGATTAAAGAGTTCAAAAAAGACACTGTTTATAAAGAGTATGTCGCGTGGGTTGATGGGATTTTAGTTGAGAGTGTTGATATTGACAAAGCGATTATTACAGAAAAAAAGAGCAATAAAGCCTACTCAAAACTCTCTAAAAAAGGCAAACCTGCACGTACGGAAGTGACTCCAGAGATTGTAAACGGTAAAAAAACAAAAGTAAAATGTGTAATCCACAACGGACGGACGCACCAGATTCGCGTGCACCTCAAAAGTATTGATTTTCCTATCATCGGAGATGAACAGTATGGCGGAAGAAGATATAAGCGTGTGATGCTCCATGCAAGAAAAGTAGTGCTTTTAGGGATGACTTTTGAAGCAGCAGAACCAACAGCATTTAAGCACTTTGAATCATAAAAAAAGTTTGCTTTGTGTATAATTTCACACTTTTAATCAATACAATAGGATAGTTTTATGTTTGACACATTAACAGAATCATTTACATCTGCAATTAGAAAAATACGTTTTCATGATGATGAAAAATCTCTCACAAAAGCAACGGGAGAGCTTAAAAAAGCATTATTAAAAGCGGATGTGAACCATAAAGTAGTCCGAGATCTTATTCAAGAAGTGGAACTCAAAACCAAAGCCAAGGGGATAGGAAAAGATCAGTTTCTTGATGCGCTTCGCGAGACAATCTACGCTATTTTAGAAGTTGGCGGTAAAAAAGGTTTTGTTTTCGCTCCAAATCCACCGACTGTTATTTTAATGACAGGCTTACAAGGGTCTGGAAAAACAACGACAACAGGAAAATTGGCATATTACTTAAAAAATAAAAAGAAAAAAGTGCTTGTTGTAGCAGCCGATTTGCAACGTTTAGCGGCAGTCGAGCAACTTCGCCAAATTAGTGCAACTATTGATGTGGAGCTTTTTTTTGATGAAGCGACGAAAAATCCTGTTGATGTAGTCAAAGCAGCACTGAAGTATGCAGATACAAAACTTTTTGATGTCGTACTTATCGACACCGCTGGGCGTTTGGCAATCGATGCGGAGCTGATGCAAGAGCTTCATGAAGTCAAAAAAGCTGCCACTCCTGATGAGATTTTTTATGTAGCAGACTCTTTAACGGGACAAGATTCTGTTAAAACGGCTATTAGCTTTAAAGAGCAGATTGGAATCGATGGCGTAATCTTGAGTAAATATGATGGTGATTCTAAAGGTGGAGTGGCACTTGGCCTCTCCTCTCAAGTGCAAGTGCCACTTCGTTTTATCGGAAGCGGTGAGAAGATGGAGGATTTGGAGCTCTTCATTCCAGAGCGCATCGTTAATCGTCTGATGGGACTTGGAGACATAGAAGGGTTGGCTGAAAAAACAGCCAATATTATCGATGCAAAACAAGCCAAAGTTATGACAAAAAAGATTAGAAAAGGGGAGTTTAACTTCAATGATTTTCTTGAACAGATGGAAAGTATGAAGAAAATGGGAAGTATGAAATCTTTGATGGGCATGATTCCTGGGATGTCAGGACTTGGCAATGCTCTCAAAGATTTTGATCTTGATAACTCACATGAACTCAAACAAATCAAAGCGATGGTCGCATCAATGACTAAAAAAGAGCGTGAAGATCCAGAACTCTTAAACAACTCGCGTAAACAAAGAATAGCGCAAGGATGTGGACTCTCTGGTGTAGAAGTGAACCGTATTTTAAAACAGTTTAAAAATGCTGGAAAAATGGCAAAAAAATTCTCGAGTAAAAAAGGGATGCAAGACTTACAAAATATGCTCTCTCAGATGGGCGGGCCAGGAAGTTTAAACTCTCTTAGAAGATAGTCTTTACTTTTAAGAGAGTTTTGACTATAATTGCAAATCGTTTTGGCTCTCAAAATAATCCCTCTGTGATTGTGAGCTGTATATAACGCCAACAGGCGGTAAGAGGCAATATAAAACTACACATTTTTATCTTGCGACATTTCCCCCTATACATATAAATCTTAAGGAAAAACAATGACAACAATTAGACTTACTCGTATGGGTCGTAACAAAAAACCATTTTACCGTATCGCGGTAACAGATTCTCGTAAACGTAGAGACGGTGGCTGGATCGAACTTATCGGTTACTACAATCCAATGGGTGCTGAAAAAGTATTGAAAGTAGATGCTGAGCGTCTTGACTACTGGTTGAGCGTAGGTGCTACTATGAGTAGCCGTGTTAAAAAGATTACTGGTAAGTAGTCATGATAACAAAGTTCGTCGCTGAATTTGCCCGTTTAATAGCAACTCATCCTGAGGAGATTCGGGTAGAATCAACACAAAGTGACGACTTGGTTGAAATCCTCCTTTATGCAAATCAAGTGGACGTTGGAAAACTGATAGGCAAAGAGGGCAAAATGATTGGTGCAATCAAAACAGTCATCTCTGGCTGTAAAGCCAAAGATGGCAAAAGTTATAGAATCAATGTTGAACCAATCAGATAATAAACTTCTTCATATTGCAACAATCGGCAAAGCTGTCGGCCTGCAAGGTGATATGAAACTTCATATAAAAAGCGACTTCCCAGAGCAGTTTCAAAAAGGTGCAAAGTTTTTGCTCTCTAAAAAACGTACGATAGAACTCTCTTTTGTCGATCATGAGCGCGCTCTTTTAAAGATTGTGGGCATCAATACCCCAGAAGATGCCAAGCGTTTTACAAATGAAAAAATCTATACTACCTATGAAGACACAAGAAAAAATGTACACCTAAAAGAGGGACAATATTTTTATTTTGATATTGAAAATTGTAAAGTGTATGAAAATGGTGTTTTGCTTGGTATTGTAGATGAAGTGGATCGTATTGGTGCGAGTGATTATTTAGAGATTATCACCGACGTTTCTTTTGTCGAAAAAAAACTGCCAAAATCATTTTTGATTCCCTATCAAGAACATTTCTTGGTTTCTGTGGATATAGAGAAAAAAATTATCGAGGTTAAGGGCGCAATCGACATCCTCGAAGCTTCATAATTCAAAGGGAAAGTATGCGTTTTACCTTTGTAACTCTTTTTTCAAATCTTATTGATGGCTATTTTGGAGACTCTATCCTCTCTCGTGCAATAGAAAAAAATCTTTTTAAAGTTGTGTATGTCAATCCTAGAGATTTTAGTGCCTCAAAGCACAAAAAAGTAGATGATACCGCATTTGGCGGAGGTGCTGGAATGCTTATGACGCCTCAACCACTCTGGGATGCTCTCAATGCTATTCAAGAAGAGGACGATGACGCTTATATTATCTTTGTGACCCCTGTTGCCAAGAGATTTGTGCAAAACGATGCAAAACGTTTGGCAAAAAAAAAGCATCTTGTTTTTGTCAGTGGGAGATATGAAGGGATTGACGAGCGAGTAATAGAAGCGTTTGGCGATGAAGTTTTTAGTATCGGTGATTATATCTTAACAGGCGGAGAACTTCCTTCTCTTGTTATGTGTGACGCCATACTTCGAAATGTTGATGGAGTGCTTGGAAATAGTGAATCTTTGGAGGTTGAGAGTTTTGAGAGCGAATTGCTTGAAGCCCCATCTTTTACAAAGCCACAAATTTATAATGAAAAAAATATCCCATCAGAATTTTTAAAGGGTAATCATAGTAAAATTCGCTCACTAAAATCTGCTTTGTCAGAATGCAAAACCTCCTTCTTTCGTCCGGAGAAGCATTTAAAGCACAATACAAGGAAATCTTATGAGAAATAAGTACATAGAAAATTTTGAAAAAGCACAAGTAGCTGAGAAAAACATTCCGGATTTTCGTGCTGGTGATACAGTTCGTTTAGCGGTTTCAATTACAGAGGGTGACAAAACTCGTATTCAAAATTACGAAGGTGTTTGTATATCTATTCGTGGTGAAGGTACTGGTAGAACTATTACTGTTCGTAAAATCGGTGCAAATGGTATTGGAATTGAGAGAATCTTCCCAATCTATACTGATAGCATTAATGAGATTACAGTTGTTCGCCGTGGTCGTGTCCGTCGTGCGAAACTATTTTATCTTCGTGACCTTGCTGGTAAAAAAGCTCGTATCCAAGAACTTAGAAGAAAATAATTCTTCTAAGTTTCCACTTTCTTTAAACTCTTTTTTTAAATACTTCATTATACTTAAGCCCTTTAAAACGTAATCATCCATTTCTTAGGAGATTTTTATGCTAAGACTACTTTTTGCAATTGCCCTATGCAATCTTTTTGCGTATGCGAAAACTCCATTTACACTCACAGGGATTCAAGAGCTTTATCCTGTTGTTGAAATTCATACAGAGTATGTTCCCCAAAGCTATGTAGCAATCATTATGGAAAAAATTAAAGTGCGCATGCAGGCTTTGGGCGTGAATACAAAGAATTTCTCCGATAGATCCATTGCAGTATTGATATCTGGGTTTTCTGTGAGTGATGAAGCAGTCTTACATGTAAAGCTTTTAATCGGAGATGAAGTTAAGCGCAGCGATGGAGAAGAGGTGTTTGCTATGATCTATGCCAATGAGGAGATTTTTGAAGTGATTACGCTTGAAGATCAGTTGCCACAAAGCATTGATGCTCTTTTAGAAGAGTTTTCAGAACAATATAAAGAGGAAAACCGATGAAAAAAATACTCATGCTCGTGTTGCTAAGCACTCTCATTTTTGCAAAAAGTTACACTGAGTTTGCAAAAGAGAATGGATACGAAACCGATTTTAAAGTTGCTCTTGCAAAGGCAAAAGAGCAGCGCAAGGATTTGATGTTTCTTCTCATCACAAACTATTGCCCTTGGTGTAAAAAATTTGAACAGCGAACGCTGAGCGATGCACTTATTCGCACAAAAATCCAACAAAAATTTATTCCGCTTATCCTCAATCGCGAAGAGAAAAAGTTCCCTGCTCGATTTGATTCGCCTCGAATTCCTGTTGTTTATTTTGTGAGTTATAAAGATGACAAAATAGTTACTTCTACAGTAGGCTTTCAAACGAAAGAGGAGTTCTTACCCTATTTAAAATAGGAGAATTTTAATACTCTTTTAAAGTTCTCTCAACATCACGTTTCATATCTTTTTCTTTCATATCTTGGCGTTTGTCATGAAGGTTTTTTCCTTTAGCTATGCCGATTTGCAGCTTTGCCAGGTTTCTATCGTTGAGATAGAGCTGTAATGGAACCACGGTGTAGCCATCTCTTTCAATCGCTTTTTTGAGTTTTGCGATCTCTTTTTTGTGTAAAAGAAGTTTTCGGTCCCCTCTCTCGTCATGTCCATAAAAGTGGTGTGTTGTTTCTAGTCGTCCGATGTGTGCGTTAAAAAGGATAGCTTCTCCCTTGACAAGGCGAATAAAGCTATCTTTGAGATTTACACGTGAGGCACGTATTCCTTTAATCTCACTTCCTTTTAAGACGAGGCCAGCTTCAAACTTTTCTTCTATATGATAATCATGATACGCTTTTTTATTATTTGCAACAACTTTACTCATATTTTGCCTTTAATTGAAAAAAACTGCTTCCACTTCCGCTAAAAAAGTATCCCTCTTTTTGGTACGTTTTGAGCTGTGGATAGTTATACAGTGCAGGTTTGAAAAGATCATTTGCCTCATCGATTGTGAATTTTTTGAGGATATCAACAGAGCGCATCGAAGCTAAATTTTTACTCTCTTGAGCACTAATAGGAGCAAAATAGTGTTCTCTGTATGTTTGGTAAACTTTTGGTGTTGCGATCTCTATGGCAGGTGTATAGATGCTAAGAGGAAGGGCTTTTTCATCAAACGCTTCAACAATTTCTCCAATTCCGCTGACATTGGCGCTTGCAAATCCATAAACAAAAAAGGGCACATCTGCACCAACTTGTACTCCAATATGTGCGAGTTCATCGTCAGTAAGGTGAAGATTTAAAGCAACATTACACATCTGCAAAAAAGTGGCCGCATCGCTACTACCACCTCCAAGTCCCGCAAAAGAGGGGATATTTTTCTTTACATGTACGCCATATTCCTTAAAAAAGTTTTCTAAGCGAATGGATTTTGTGTGCTCTAAAAGTGCTTTGTATGCTTTATAAATTGTATTTTGCTCCACACTGCAGTTAAAATCACCGATGATTTGAAACGCATTATCTGCTTTTTTAACAAAGGAGAGTTCATCATACAAATCGGGAACTTTCATAAAGCGAGAGATAATCTCATGATAGATTCCACGAGTTCCTGTGATTTTTAAAAAGATATTTACTTTTGCGTAGGCTTTAGAGGGTTTCATATTTTTTTTGAAAAACTTTTATAAAACTTTTCTAAAATTGAGTCATCTACATGCAGAGATGCAGCTTTGTTTGAATCTTGCACCTCTTTTAAAAGTTCGTTTCTCATAATCGACACTGAAGTAGGCGCTTCGATGCCAAGCTTGACAACCCCTTTTTCAATAGAGATGATTTTCACTTCTATATTGTCGCCAATCATTATTGATTCATTGATTTTACGAGATAAAATTAACATATTGCAACCTTGTTAAGTTCATATTTTATTTGATTTTCGGACAAATTTATAATCGTAATTGTATCATTATTATCAATCCAATAGGTGCCATCACTTTGTATTTCAAAATCCCTTACATGTAAGGCTTTTCCAAAGAAAATATTGAGTGGGTCACCATTATAAAAGTTTTGAGGGATATTGAGGGATTTTTTTATATCCAGTGCTTTTTCATTTTCATAGAAAAATTGCCCCTCGCTTAAGCGTTCAAGTGCTGTGAGTGCGCCATCTTTGACTCCCAAACTCTTTGCTAAGAGTAAGCCAAGAGAACGGATGTACGTTCCCTCTGAAACAGTGGCTTCAAAGGTGATAAATGGATGGCAATACGCGAGCAATTTTGTGGCAGTGACTGTTGAGGTAATCTTGTTTAAAACTACCTCTTTGCCAGCACGAGCAAGATCATAGGCCCTCTGGCCATCTATCTTTTTTGCACTAAATATGGGTGGTTCATATGTCAGCGTGCCCTCTATATTTTTCAATGCTTCTTCAATAGTTGAAACTTCGAAGTTCTGTGTTTGGGTTATGGTGTCGATAAGCTCAATGTCAAGAGAATCCGAGTGGGCACCAAGCCAAAGCGTTGCACGGTATGTTTTTGGTGCTTTATTTAAAAAGCGAAACAGCTTTGTGTGTGTTCCTAGACCGATGATGAGCACGCCTTTTGCAAAAGGATCCAGTGTACCGCTAAAGCCCGCTTTTTTCTCTCCATATTTTCTTTTTAGTTGCGATAAAAATTTGTTTGAACCAACTCCTGTTGGCTTGTAGGCTACAAAAAGTCTATTCACAGTTTCTCCACAAATGAGGCCAAAATCTCTCGTGTACTGCCTCCAAAGTTGATACTGAGTTTAAACTCTTTGGCTGTTTTACTTACACCAAGGACGCGACCAGCTCCAAAGATTTTATGGCGAACCAAATCCCCTTTTTTAAAGTTTGTACTTTTTTCAACAACCAAAGAACCCTCACAAAGACCCGCTTCATTAAAAAATCTACTTTTTAAAAGATCGCTACGTCTGCCTTTGTAAAATCGACTTGTGGCATGCGAAAGTGTGAGATTTTCTTTGGCTCTAGTGAGTGCGACATACCCAAGGCGGCGCTCCTCTTCAAGGTCGCTCCCATCTCCTGTGAGTGGTAAAAAACCCTCTTCAAGCCCTATAATAAAGAGATGATCAAACTCCAAGCCTTTTGAGGCATGGATACTCATCATATAAATACTCTCACCCTCGATTTGATCTTGATCACCTTGGAGGGTGAGTTCATTTAAAAATTCATCAAGTGTGAGCTCTGGTTTCTTTTTAATCTGTTCACGGAAAAGTCCATAAAACTCATCAATATTGAGGAGTTTTTCCTGCTCATCTGGCGTGGATTTATAGATCTCTTTGATGTGAAACGTATCTTCTAAAAAATCTACAAAACTGTACATCGCAGTTTGGGAAACAGCATAGGCATCTTTGATTTCTTGGATGAAGTTCTGAAGCGTTTGCGCATTTTTCTTTTTGACAAGTGCTTCTAACTCTGCGAGCGTATGGCGCTCTATATACTCGAACATAGAGATATCAAGAGCGATGGCGGCAAGTTCGAGCTTATCGATAGTCGCTTTGCCAAGTCCACGTTTTGGTTTATTGACAATGCGTTTAAATGAAAAATTGTCATGAAAATTGGTTATCACTCGTAAGTAGGAGATGAGATCTTTCACTTCAGAACGGTCATAAAATCGTAAGCCACCTACGAGTTTATAGGGAATATTTGCACGATTAAGCCCATCTTCAATCGAGCGGCTGAGTGCATTGACACGATAGAGAATTGCTATTTCATGAGGGGAAGTGCCGCTATTGATGAGCTTAATAATCTGATCTGCAATCTTTCTTGCTTCCTCGTTTTCATCATGGGAGTTGAGAATTTTAACATCCTCTCCAGTGCCACGGGTTGCGATGAGTTTTTTTCCAAGACGTGAGCGATTGTGCTCGATGAGCGCATTGGCAACCTCTAAAATCGGTTCACGAGAGCGATAATTTTCTTCGAGTTTGACAACATAGGTGTCTTGAAAATCTTGATCAAACTCTAAAATATTGCGTATATGCGCACCTCTCCAGCCATAAATACTCTGATCATCATCACCTACAACACAAAGATTATTATGTGTGAGACAAAGTTTTTGGATCAGTTTGAGCTGCAGTTCATTGGTGTCTTGATACTCATCAATCATGATATATTGATATTTTTGGCTTGTTTTGAGTGCAAGTTCCTCATTTTCACATAGGAGTCTGTATGGAAGTGCTAAAAGGTCATCAAAATCGACTAAATTATTTTCAAGTAAATAGGTTTCATACTCTTGGTATATATTTGCAATCTTCTGATAAATAGTCATTTCAGCTTGTTTATAGGCATCATCGGGCGTAAGAAGTGAGTTTTTGTAGCGCGAAATCTCGCTTGCGACAAGCGGTGTTGGAAGCTCAGAGTTGATTTTTTTAAGAATCTTTTTCTTGTCATCGGTATCAATCACCACAAAGTTGTTATTGCGCCCTAAAAGATGGATATTAAATTTTAAAAATAGCAGACCAAATTTGTGAAAGGTGCATAAAAGAGGGGGATAAGATCTGTTTTCAATCATACTCAGTGCGCGTTCACGCATCTCGTTTGCTGCTTTATTTGTAAAGGTAAGTGTTAAAGTATTGCCAGCTGGAACACCAATCTCTTTGAGTAAATAGGCCAGTCTTGAAGTGATAGTGGTGGTCTTCCCGCTTCCCGCTCCTGCTAGTATTAGGACAGGCCCTTCTGTGTGTTTTACGGCATTTGTCTGCGCTTCATTGAGCTTACTAAATATTTTTTCCATGGGTTTGCATCATTTCATTTGATTTATTGTTTTATTATATCCAAAAAAAATCTATTATAAAAAATCTATTGCATTCATTATAATTTTGAGTTATAATTTTATTATTCATTTAACTTATAGGAATTATTATGCTAAAAGATTTTGCAAAACTACAAACTTTTTTGACAGTAGTGAAAGAAAAAAGTTTTTCAAAAGCATCTGCAAAACTTGGAATCTCCCAACCAGCTGTGACGCAACAGATTAAATTTATAGAGGATTACCTCGATACAAAAGTCGTAGAACGTAAAAAAAACGGGATTCGTTTGACAAAAGAGGGTGAGGATCTTTTTCGTATCGCAACGCGTTTAGAAAAAGCTATTGCAAGCAGTGAAAAAGAGCTTTTAAAGATCATCAATAAAGATTTTACTTTTGTTATGGGTTCTTCGTATGCCATTGGAAACTATATTCTTCCCTCATATTTGGGGCAGATTAAAGAGAAAATAGATAATGAAGTCCACCTGCAAGTCGCGCTTTCTGCCGAAGTGATAGAACAGTTAGAAGATAAAAAAATCGATATCGCTCTTATTGAATCACCAATTATTCATGATGGGATTATTTACAGGGAGTGGGTAGAGGATGAACTTGTTATTTTTTCAAACCAGCCGATTCCAAAACAGCTTCGCAGAGAGGATCTTTACAAATTTGACTGGATCTGTAGAGATGAGAAATCACATACAAGAAAACTTGTTTCAGAAGTATTTGAAGAGATTGGTGTGGAGTGTAGCAGTTTTAATGTCATCGGAGTTGTGACAAGCCCAACGGCAATTAAAGAATCGATTTCATATGCTTCAAAAGCGGGGCGCCCGACAGTTTCAGTCGTTTCACGCCATGTGATTGCAAATGAGATTGAAAACGGGACCCTTTTTGAAGCACGTATTAGAAATTATAAAGTGACTCGTAAATTTTATATAGCCTATACAAAAGAGCGTAAACATGACGCGTTTATTGATAACGTCGTCAATTTTCTTTTAGCAATCAAAATCTAGTTTACTTTTTAAATTTGCTGTTTTTGGGATTCGAAAGCAGCGCTTCCATAGAGTTTTTAATTCCATCGTTGTTATTAGAAACTTTTTTCTTCTCTTTCTCTTTTGTGTAGGTCGCGACATTGATAAAAATAGGTGTTTCATCTACGATAATCTGCATAATACTGAGCAGTGGCACAGTCACAAAACTCCCGATATTTTCCACACCAAAACCAGCTTCGAAAATCAGCATATCGCCATCAATATGTGCTGTTTCAAAAGTATATCCCGCTAAGAAAAAAAGTGTCATCGGGCGGAACTCTTTGTTGATGGATTCTGGAAGTGTGGGTTCAAAAGAGATTTCATCGATTTTACAAAGTATCCCAAAATTTTGTTCGCTTGCGAAGAAATGAATAATTAACTCTTCAATATGGTGCTGCATAAGTTTTTGAAAATCTCTATTTTTTACAAGATCGTATAACATGAAAACTGCCTCTGGGGTTAAATTTTTACGTGATTATACCATCTTTGAGAACACAAAAATCAACCAAAGCATTCAAAACAGCCACCTTGCTAAAATGTGAAAGATCGCTTACATGTAAGGGTTTTTCAAAGATTTTTTTTTCATGAAGTAGTCGTGCGCGCGTGGTTCCATAGAGAAGTGGAGTGGATGGTGTAAACCATTTTGAACCATCAAAAAAAGCGAGATTTGCTTTTGAAGTATCCGTAAGAAAGGAATTTTTAACGATGAGAATATCATCACACCCCTCTTTTTGGGCAAAAAGTGCGTCGAGTTGCTCTCTATTTTCATATTTAAGTGCGTAGCAAATCGTGTCGCAATGGATGAGTTTGAGGGAGTTGATAGCTGCGTAAGTATAGGGAAAATAGGCAACGCTTACAAGCGATTCGCGGTAGATGACTCTACAGCGAAAAATCCCCTCTTTTGGAGGGCTGAGATGTTCTTTGAGAGAAAAACTGTTGGCTAGATTTAAAGTTTTGAGCGAATTTTGTACTCTTTGTTGATGGTAGCCCAAGTGAAGCGGCTCTCCATCGACAATTTTTATGGTTTCAAGCAGTGTGCTATGCATCAAAAAGTGAGGTGCTCAGATACCGCTCACCTGTATCGCATAAAATTGTGACAATCGTTTTACCTGCAAACTCTGGGCGTGAAGCCACTTGCATTGTGGCATAAACATTGGCTCCAGCAGATATTCCAACAAGTAAGCCCTCGGTTCGAGCAAGCATTTTAGCCGTTTCTATCGCATCTTCATTACTCACTTGAATAATCTCATGGAAGATATGAATATCTAAAATTTCAGGAATAAAACCAGCGCCAATGCCTTGAATTTTATGTGCTCCAGCTTTTTGGCCTGAGAGTACGGCTGAGTCTTTTGGTTCAACTGCAAAGATTTTTATCTCTGGGAGTTCTTGTTTTAAAATGGTGGCAGTGCCCGTGAGTGTGCCGCCAGTTCCTACCGCTGCAACAAAAGCATCGATTAATCCATCTGTATCGCGAAGAATCTCAAGTGCTGTTGTTTTTTTATGAATCTCTGGATTTGCAGGATTTGCAAACTGCTGTAAAATAAGAGAGTTTTCTATCGTTTTCATGAGCGTATCGGCTTGGTTGATGGCACCTCTCATTCCCTCATCTGCGGGCGTAAGCACAAGATTGGCTCCGAGTGCTTTTAAAAGTTTTCGCCTTTCAATGCTCATGGATTCTGGCATTGTCAGGATAAGTTTAAGGTCAAGGGCTGCGCAGATAGAAGCTAAAGCGATTCCCGTATTGCCACTTGTTGGCTCAATAATGGTGGTATCTGCATTGATGAGTCCATTATCCATAGCCGTTTTGATCATATTAAACCCGATGCGGTCTTTGATGGAACTTGTCGGATTCATAAATTCACATTTTCCTAAAATCGTGGCACCGCACATTTTGGAAATTTTTTGTAACTTTACCAGCGGGGTATTGCCGATAAGTTCTGTAATATTTTGAGCAATTTTCATTTTTTTCCTTACATGTAGCTTATTTTATAATACCTGTGCCAGCACGATTGGCGGCGTGGTAAATGACTGTTTTGTATTTTCGTGAATAATATTTTAGCAGTAAATGCTGCAAAGTCGGCTCAATAGAGGGCATAAACCAGCCATTGTTACTCGTAGCTATCATATATTGTGGATTTCCTGCATAAAGTGTATCTGTTGTTGCTTCATAGCACACGGCATTTCTAAACGTCATTCCCTTGATGGTAAAGTCAGTAGGAGAAGTGGCAATAGAAAAGTCTCTTGCGCCATCAAAAAAGATTCTGCTCACCCATCCACGTAAGGGTTCGGGAAGCGGTATATACTCTCCAAAAGGAACTAAAACAACTTTTTTTGCAATAGCGTAGTGCCCATTTTCAAAGCGGTACGTGACATTAAAGTGTTGGTGATTTTCACTTAAAAGTGCGCCTGCAACAATGGCAATCTGTTTTGATTTTTCACTTAAATAGGCAAGGAGTAAAGGAGAATGATTGATAAACATGGGAAAGGCAGACTCAGGCAATACCACAACGTCGTAGCCCTGCTCAATGGCATTGTCAATGGTAGAGAGGTTGAGGTTGATGACATAATCCAAGTTATTTGGATCCCATTTTTCCGCTTGTCCTAAATGTGTTGCAATCAAATCAATCTTTAAAGGGGCTTCCTTAAGTGGAGGCTGTACAGGGGCAAATGCGCCACCTAAAAGCAGCAGAGGAAGGAGTTTTAATTTTGATTTGAAAAGAGATGGAAGCGCTAGGGATGACAAAATAAGTATAAGATCAAGTTTAGAAGTTCCAAAATAGCTGTTAATGAAAATAAGCTCGATTTTCATCCAGTTAAATCCAACAGGGATGACAAAACTGAGCCCAAAAAGAAGAAACGCTCGTAGATATACTTTATTTGTGAGTGCTAAAGTACCAAAAAAAAGCGTATAAACAAAAGCAAAACCAAGAGCGATGAACGGCTCAACTGCGGGGTTCATGCCATAGTGTTTAAAACTAAACCCAATCCAGTAAAACCAGAAAAGTCCAATAAAAAATCCACTCAAAAGCACAACTCTTTTTGGTGCATAGAGGAGGGACGCTAGTGCCATAAGCCCAAAAAGTGAATCACAAAGCTTACATGTAAGCTCAAAATCTGCCAAATAGATAAACGCACTAAAGCAAATGGCAGTAATAAGCCCAAAGAGGCCATCTTTGAAGAAAGGGATTTTGGAGGTTAAATATTTATTCATGGTGAAATTATATCTCTTTAGGTTTAGATTTTGTATAATGGCGCAATTTTACGCCAAAGGTTATTTATGGAACTATTAAGCCAGTTACTCCCGTTTGTATTTTTGATTGCGATCATGTATTTTGTGATCATTCGTCCTCAACAAAAAGAGGCAAAAGCTCGTAAAGAGATGATAGACTCACTTGCAAAAGGGGATAAAATCGTTACAGCTGGAGGACTTATTGTCGAAATCAAAAAAGTTGAAGAGAAATTTTTGACAGTAGCAATTGATAAAGAAAATATAGCAAAATTGGTAAAAGAGTCAGTATCAAGAAAGTACGAGGATGAAATTTAATTACAGAATAGTTATTTTTGCAATTGCGATAATTTTTTCGATTGTGTACTCAATTCCATCTATTTTTCAAACAAAAGAGGGTGCGAAGATTACTTTAGGGCTTGATTTGCAAGGTGGATTGCATATGCTTTTGGGTGTAAAAACCGATGAAGCAGTTATCTCTCGTGTTAAATCGCTTGCTTCAAGCGTCAAGCATTACACAGAACATAATGAGATTTTGGTTGATTCACTCGGTGTAACCGCTAGTAGTGTAGAGTTTACGCTCCTAGACCACGATGATGCCAAAAATATTGCAAAACTTTTTGAGCAGATGAAGGGTGTGAAAGTAGCAGTAAAAGCCGATAGCTATACACTTTCACTCACTCCAGAAGAGATTGCAAAGACAAAAGAGCAAGCCGTAGCACAAGCGATTGAAACCATCCGTAACCGTTTGGATCAATTTGGTCTCTCTGAACCAATAGTCGCACGCCAAGGTGGAGATAAAATCCTCGTTGAACTCGCAGGAATCAAAACCCAAGCAGAAGAGCAGCGCGCTCGTGAGTTGATTTCTCGCTCTGCAAAGCTTGAATTGATGGCTATTGATGAGGGTCGCGCAGCTCGTGTTTCGACTTTAACACCACAAGATGCGATAAGTATGGGGGATGAAATCCTTGCTGATGCTGAGGTTGCAGGAGTGAAGCATCTTGTGCATGAAATCCCTATTTTAGATGGGGCAATGCTTACGGATGCACGCGTGGAGTTTGATAAAAACAATCGTCCAGTGATTAGTTTTACACTTAACTCTGAGGGCGCGCAAATCTTTGGAGATTTTACAGCAAAAAATGTTGGCAATCACCTCGCAATTGTGCTTGATAAAAAGGTCTATTCAGCGCCTGTTATCAACGAACGTATCGGCGGAGGAAGTGGACAGATTAGTGGTAATTACACTATGGAAGGCGCGCAAGATTTAGCGATTGCTTTGCGCTCAGGCGCGCTTTTAGCACCAATCTATGTGATGGAAAAACGCTCAATTGGGCCAAGTTTGGGAGCAGATAGCATTCGTGCGAGTATGATTGCCTTAATCTCTGGATTTTTACTTGTATTTGTTTTTATGCTCTTGTATTATCGTATGGCAGGGCTTATTGCCAATATTGCTTTGGTTGTAAATCTTTTGCTTATTATTGCAATTATGGCACTTTTTGGAGCTACATTGACACTTCCAGGGATGGCAGGAATTGTCCTCACTATTGGGATGGCAGTTGATTCCAATGTTATTATCTCCGAGCGCATCCGTGAACTTCTCTACCAAGGAGCAAGCCTTAAAAAAGCGATTCAAGGCGGGTATGCAAACGCAATGCGAGCTATTGTGGATTCAAATATCACCACGCTCATCGCTTCCATTGTGCTTTACATGTATGGAACGGGAACAATCAAAGGATTTGCAATTACCATCACGATTGGGATTACTGTTTCTATGCTTACAGCGATTCTTGGAACGCATGGTATTTATGATCTTTTAGATGAAAAAGCACAAAACAGCAAAAACCATCGTTTATGGTTTGGTATAAAGGAGTAGGGAATGGAATTTTTTAGATATAGACACTCTTTTGATTTTATGAAGCGTGCAAACTTAGCGATTGCCATTTCAATGATATTGAGTATTGTTGCATATATCCTCATTGCATCCAAAGGCTTGAACTATGGTATCGATTTTGAGGGCGGAACGATTATTCAAGTAAAATACAATCAAGAAGCTCCAATACAAAAGATTAGAGAGGTTTTAAAATCAAACTCTCTTTATGATGGTGCAATTGTTTCAAAATTTGGTACAGAGGATGAGATTGTTATTCGCATGCGAACATCTTCGAGTAGTGTCGGCAAAGATATTGGTGATATTACAAGAGAAGTGCTTCATCCAACAGGTGTATTTGAGATTAGACGTGTTGATATGGTTGGTCCAGCTGTTGGAAATGAATTACGAACAAAAGGGATTACAGCGCTACTTTTAGCAGTGCTTGGTATTATCGCTTACGTCGGATTCCGATTTGAGTGGCGTTTTGCTATGGCATCTATTATCGCCTTGGTCCATGATATTTCTATTGCAATAGGGTTTATTATTTTCTTCAATGTTGAAGTAAATCTTGACGTATTGGCTGCATTGCTGACACTTTTGGGGTATTCGCTCAATGATACGATTATTATCTTTGATAGGATTCGTGAAGGGATTGAAAATTCAAATGAAAATAGTTTTAAAGAAGTGATTAATGATGCTGTTACCCGCACACTTTCCCGTACGGTTTTGACATCACTGCTCACATTTTTAGTGGTTTTAACACTCTATCTCTTTGGTGGAGAGATTATTTATCCATTCTCATTTACAATGCTTGTGGGAGTTATTATTGGGACATATTCTTCTATTTTTGTAGCCGCTCCAATGCTGATTTGGTTTGGTTTTAATGTCAAAAATTATAGAGAAAAACTCGCAGACAAAGTGAAACGTGAAGTTGAAAAAGAGAAACTAAGAACGCAGTTTGAGGGTGGAATCGTTTAAAGATTTACCCCCAAAAAAGAGTAGAAAAGAGTTATGAAATAGAGGAGAATTTTTTGCAATACACCCCTTCAAAAATAGAGAAAAAATGGCAAAAGTTTTGGAGTGAAAACGCTAGCTTTGAGCCAAGTGACGATCATACAAAAGAGAAAAAATATATTTTAAGTATGTTTCCATTTCCAAGTGGAAGACTCCATATGGGGCATGTGAGAAACTACACTATCGGCGATGCTTTTGCACGCTACTATCGCCAGCAGGGCTTGAATGTTTTGCACCCAATCGGATTTGATAGTTTTGGTATGCCAGCTGAAAATGCGGCGATTAAAAATGGAATTCATCCAAAAAAATGGACCTATGAAAATATCGATTATATGCGTGGCGAACTCAAAACGCTTGGGCTCTCTTTTTGCCAAGAGCGTGATTTTGCGACAAGTGATCCCTTGTACACGAAGTTTGAACAGGGCTTTATCATCGATATGTTTGAAAAAGGGTTGCTGTACCGTAAAAAAGGGTTTTTAAACTGGTGTCCGCATGACCAAACCGTCCTTGCAAATGAGCAAGTCATCGATGGTTGTTGCTGGAGATGCGATACACAAGTTGTCAAAAAAGAGATGTATCAGTATTATCTTAAAATTTCAGATTATGCAGATGAGCTTTTAGATGATCTTAAACTCCTAGAAAATGGCTGGCCAAAACAGGTGCTCACAATGCAGGAAAACTGGATTGGCAAATCAACAGGTTTGGAATTTGACCTTCTGTTCGATGAGGCAAGCAAAGCAAAACTTGGTGGAAATTTTGAGAAGTTTGATGTTTTTACAACCCGACCTGACACCATTTATGGCGTGAGTTATACCGCTCTTGCACCTGAACATCCCATTGTTAGTTATATGCTCGCACATAATCTTTTAGATGATACGAGTGTGGCACAGATTCGACACATGAAAAACGCAAACAATATCGACCGTCAAAAAGAGAAACAGGGGCTTTTCCTTGGCTTACATGTAAAGCATCCGCTCACAGCAAAATTGATTCCTGTGTGGATTGCAAACTTTGTTTTGATGGATTATGGAAGTGGAGCGGTTATGGCGGTTCCTGCACATGATGAGAGAGACTATGAGTTTGCAAAAAAATACAATCTTCCAATCAATGCTGTGATAAAACCTTTGGCTGGTGCGCTTCCAGTTGAGGCGGCATTTACGCAAGCAGGCGTGCTTTTTAATTCTGAAATCTTTGATGGTATCGATTCTAATGCGGCAAAACAAAAAGTGATGGATCATTTTGAAGCCAAAAATATCGGTAAAAAAGTGATTAATTTCCGTCTTAAAGATTGGGGAATTTCTCGTCAAAGATACTGGGGCGCACCGATTCCTTTGGTACATTGTGACCATTGTGGTACGGTTGCCGAGAAGAAAGAAAACTTGCCAATCACACTGCCAGAGGATGTAGAGTTTAGTGGCGAGGGCAACCCTATTGCTAACCATCCGACTTGGAAAGATTGTAAATGTCCAAAATGTGGCAAAGATGCCGTTCGCGAGACCGATACTATGGATACTTTTGTAGAGTCTTCTTGGTATTTCTTGCGCTACACCGCTTCAAAAGCAACATGGAACGAGAAGGGTTTTGATGCCAAAGAGGTTGCCTATTGGATGGATGTTGATCATTACATCGGCGGCATCGAGCATGCGATACTGCATCTTTTATATGCAAGATTTTTTACAAAAGTGCTTCGAGATTTGGGTTATATTGAAAGTTGTGAGCCATTTTCTCAACTTTTAACGCAAGGGATGGTGCTTAAAGATGGTGCCAAAATGAGCAAATCAAAAGGCAATACTGTGGATCCTGATGCACTCATTGAAAAATATGGCGCAGATACCGCAAGACTTTTTATCCTTTTTGCAGCACCGCCAACGCAAGAGCTAGAGTGGAATGACAGCGGTGTTGAGGGAGCGTTTCGATTTTTAAAACGTTTAAATGACCGCAGCACCAATGTTAAGGCATGTGTAGCATTGCCAAACATCGATCAAAAAAGACTCTCAAAAGAGGAAAAATTTGCTCGTAAAAAAGTGTATGAAGCATTGCAAAGAGCAGAGGAAGTCTATCAAGAACGCTACACTTTTAACACAATGATTGCTGGTGTTATGGAAGCGATGAACGCTTTGGGTGCGCAGGAAAATGCAGATGTTTGGAGTGAGGGATACTGGATTTTACTCTCTATTATGGAGCCAGTTGTGCCTCATATTTGTTGGGAGTTGAGTGAAAAACTCTTTACATGTAAGAACCTTTGTGCGCAAAAAATAGTGAGTGAAGTGTTTGAAGTTGAGAGCATCAGCATGGGTGTTTCTGTCAATGGAAAAAAACGCTCCGAGATTGAAGTGGGTGTGAACGATACACAAGAGCAGATTTTAAGCATCGCAAAAGAGAGCATTGCAAAGTGGATCGAGGGTAAAGAGATACTCAAAGAGATAGTAATTGTAAAAAAACTTGTCAATATTGTTATCAAAGGCTAGATGATGCCATATACAAGAGGGGTTGCACTTGCTTTGATTTTAGCCTTACATGTAAGCATTTTAAGCGGTTGTGGCTACTTGCCAAGCTCAAAATTCGCGCGCAGTGTGATCGGTGATAAAGTAAGTACCCAAGTGATTATCTCCGCGATTGATCCTCAAAATAGTGTTTTAATCAAAGATGCGGTTGATGTAGCGGTTATAAAGAGCTTTCAAGCCTCTTTGAGTGATCGCGCACATGCAACAACCCATCTTATTATTACGCTCAAAAGTGTGAGTTATAGACCAGTACAGTATGATGTGAACGGTTATGTAACGGGATATAAAACGGTTATACGACTCCATATTTCAAGTGAACATGAGGGAATCGTCAAAGCGTATGATGTTGAGGGAAATTATGATTTTTCAATCGAAGCAAACGCCATTATATCGGATCAAATCCGCTTTGAAGCGATCAAAAACGGCGCGACAAAAGCGATATCTTCATTTGTCTCAAAGCTCTCAGCTCAGGGAGCTAGAACACAAAAAGGCTAAAAAGTGACAATCAATCAAATTATAAAAAAAGCGCTTGAGAGAATTAAAAATGAGAGCAAATTGCTCACTCCAGAAGCGTACGGGGAAGCTTTTTGTAAAGAGGCGAAACTCGCAGGAATGCTTATAGAAGAGTGTGACCAAGCCCAGCGTTATATCAACACGCTCAACAAAGAGTTTCAGCTTGACCTCAAGCAGTACCGCATCAAAACAGCCCAAGAGTTGATCCGCTATCTTATCTCCAAACTCAACCGTATGAATCCCACAAATTGCGCGCAACTTCTCGTAGAAAATCAACTTTTAACAAAAAAAGTGCTTGAATCTTTTGAACTCTTTAGCAACAAAGAAGCTGCCGAGCTTGCTAAAAAAAGCATCGACCTCTTAAGTGTTGCCAATGCCTCAAAAGAGCAGTTTACAACTTACACGCAAGCATGGACAAATTTTATTAGCAATTATGCTATTCCTCTTCACGAGAACAAGCCCGATGGGCTCATAGCGGGAGATTTCAAAAGTGTTATTAAAGAGGAAAATCTAAAACAGATTGCATCTGTTATCATCGCTTCCTTGGTTCCCTCCATTGCTTCAAGTATTCATGAAAGGATTGCAAAAATCAGTCAAAGTCTCAGAAAAAATCCAGAAATACTCACGATGGATTCGATAGAAAAAGAGATTAAGACTGCTATTAAACTACGTATCGCTCTGGATAAAAATGCACTCAAGGAGATGATTTTATCTTTAGATAATGTCCTTGATAAACTCTCCGTGCAACTTATTGATATGATAGAAAAATCAGATCACTCCAATATAGAGATTAAAGATATCAAAAGAGATTTGGAAAATCTCAACAATCAAAACAATCTTGATTTTAAAACGGCACATAACAAGCTCTATAACATCGCCACAGCACTTGAAGAGAATACAGCACTTTTAAGTAAAGACCTCAAAGCACATGATGATGAAGTCAAGCGACTTGCGAAAAAAATAGAGATGTTAGAACATGAACTCGAAGATGCGAAAAAAAGTTCCAATGAGGATTTTTTGACAAAAATGTTCAACAGAAGAGCGCTGGATGAATTTCTTGCGATAAAAGAGAGTGAATTTGCGCGCTTTGAGAGAAATTATAGTGTTGTGATGTTTGATATTGATTTTTTTAAAAAAGTAAATGACACCTTTGGTCATGAAGCAGGCGATGCCGTTTTATCGGCTTTTAGCGCAATTTTGAAAAAAGAGTGTCGAACGGTTGATATTATTGGACGTTTTGGTGGTGAAGAGTTTTTGGCTATTTTGAGTGAAGCGGACAAAGAGGGCGCGGTTATCTTTGCACAAAAAGTGCGTGAGCATGTTCAAGAGGCAAAATTTATGTACCAAAACCAGCGTATTGTTGTGACTGTGAGTTCGGGTGTGGCTGTGCGAAACCGATTTCCTTCACAAAAAGCGACATTAAACTCAGCGGATGAAAAGCTTTATTTGGCAAAACAAAATGGAAGAAATCGAGTTGAGTCTTGAGTAAACTCAGTGATTTTTTAGAGGCAAAACCGCTTTATTATGAGGTAATAGATTATGAGCGGATGCCAAAAATCTATCAAAAAATCCAATCTGCACTCTTGCAAAGAGCAAAAATCATTCATATAATCGGCACAAACGGTAAAGGTACAACGGGGCGTTTTTTGGCAACGGCACTTTTGAAAAAAGGCGAAAAAAATCGCTTACATGTAGGGCATTACACCTCACCGCATATTTTAGATTTTAATGAGCGAATTTGGCTTGATGGCGCAGATGCGAGTGATACAGTGTTGCAAAATGCTCATGAAAAACTGCTTGCCATGCTTTCAAGCGCGGATGCTGATGCTTTGAGCTATTTTGAATATACGACGCTTTTGGCGATGGTTGTCTATGAAAAATGCGATTATATCGTGCTTGAAGCGGGACTTGGCGGAGAGTATGATGCCACGGCTGTATTTGCAAAAGAGCTCACACTTTTTACACCTATCGACTTCGATCACACTGCATTTTTAGGCGATAGCATCGAGAGTATTGCCACAACCAAACTGAGTGCGATGCAAAAAAACGCGATTATTGGGTTGCAAAAGCATGAACAAGTCGATGCCATCGCTCAAAAAATTGCGATGCAAAAAAGCGCAAAACTCTTCTATGTAAAAGAGCAACCCCAAGCATTTTGGCAGCAAATAGCAGTTTTTAGTGATGCCCTCCAACTCCCGCACTATTTGAGTGAAAATCTTGCACTCGCTGTTTTGGCGCTGCATAAACTTGGATTTGTTGCAAAAAGTGATGATTTTAAAGAGGCAAGACTTTTTGGCAGACTCACCCAAATCGCTCCCAATATTCTTCTTGATGTTGGGCACAACCCCTTAGCGGCAAAAGCGATAGCCCAAGCGCTTTTCGGAGAAAAATTTGTACTTATCTATAATAGCTACAAAGACAAAGATTATAAAGAGATACTTGCTATTTTAAAGCCCATCATTAAATATGTCGCCATCATCGACGTGCAAGAAGAGCGCATTGTTTCAAGAGAGTTGCTCCAACTCGCAGTGCTAGAAAATGGGCTTTTATGCAAGCACTTTGAGGGGATAAAAAAGGAAGAAAACTACCTCGTTTTTGGCTCCTTTAGTGTCGCTGAGACCTTTTTGAAGCAATGGAAAAATTCTTTTACTTAAGAGAGTTATGCTAGAATTTCGCACATTTTTCGGGTTTTTTGCAACCCAATAGGATTATTTTTTGTCACAAACACGCTTCTTTGAATACCTCAAAAACAACAAAAAACCCGCCCTAGAACTGCTTATCGCTCAAGATGCCAAAGAAGCGCATGCGCTTGGCGATGTGGCACGCTTTTTTGAGCTTGATACGCTTGTTTTTCCAGATTTTCGTGCACGTTTTAAAGACGATTTGCGCCCTTTTGCAGAGGAGCTTTTTGAGCTTTTTGCTGCACTGCGTAACTACCATCAAGCCAAAAAAAAACCCCTTGTGATTGCTCCTTTAAAAACCCTGCTTTTTCCACTGCCAAACCCTGAAATTTTACAAGCAACTCTCCTTGAGTTTGGTGCAACGCTTAATCTAAAATCCTTTAAAGAGCAGATGTTTTTTTGGGGATATGAGTTTGTTGATATTGTACAAATGGAGGGAGAAATCTCGTTTCGTGGGGATATTATCGATATTTTTGTGCCCCAAACTCCAAACCCCATTCGTGTTTCTCTCTTTGACAATGAGATTGAGCAGATCAAAGAGTTTGCGCTTGAAACGCAAAGAACACTTGGCGATGAGCTTGAGAGTTTCACCATAAGGGCGGCTTTTTACTCTTTGGATGAAGCGCAATTTGAATCCTTAAAAGAGCGGGTAAAACAAAGCGATTCGGATAGTTTTGTCAAAGATCTTGCCTCTTTGGGGTTTTGGTATCTCGATGATTTGGCGAGCAACTTTTTAGAGGGAAAAAAAGCGATTTTTGCTTCAAAGATGAAAAATACCCTTGATGAAGCCTTTGGTTTGCAAGATCCACAAATCTCAAGAACATTTTTCAATCTTGAAACGCTCCCTGAGGAGCAGCGCTATCATCCTCTAGTTGTAACAGATGCAAAAGCGATTTTAGAGGTGCATAAACGCAAAAAAATCACACTTTTAGCCTCCAACGAAGCCCAAATCAAACAAAGTGCACTCTTTGAACTCCAACATATCAAAGTCGTTTATACGCCCATTATCTTAAATATTATCAGTGAAGATGAACTTATTCTCTCCCTCAATAAACCAGAGAAAAAACGCCGCCGCCGTAAAACTTCTATCCTGCTTGATGACCTTAAAACGGGCGATTATGTCGTGCATGAAGAGTATGGCGTAGGCATCTTTGAGTCTATTGAGCAGATGGAGATTTTAGGTGGGGTGAAAGATTTTATCGTGATTCGCTATATCGGCGATGATAAAGTGCTCTTGCCTGTAGAAAACCTCGACTACATCGACCGATACATCGCAGGCGGCGGCTCTGTTCCTGTCCTTGACCGACTTGGGAAGGGAAGTTTTGCAAAACTAAAAGCGAGTGTGAAAACAAAACTCTTTGAGATTGCTTCCTCCATTGTAAACACAGCCGCAGCGCGCGCACTGATAAAAGCGCCGCACATTGAAGTGGCAAAAAAAGTGATTGAAGCGTTTCAAAGTTCTGCTGGATTTCTCTACACCGAGGATCAAAAAATCTCTATTGCTGAGATTTTGGGCGAAATGGCGGGTGGTCATATTATGGACAGGCTGCTCAGCGGTGATGTTGGTTTTGGAAAAACAGAGGTTGCTATGAACGCGATTTATGCTACATGTAAGGCTGGATTTCAAAGTGCGCTTATCGTTCCAACCACACTTTTAAGCTCGCAGCACTACAAATCTTTGGAGAAACGCTTTGATGCTATGGGCATTAGAGTGGCAAAACTTGACCGTTTCATCTCGGCAAAAGAGAGAAAAAATATCGAGATTGCACTTAAAGAGGGAATTGTTGATGTGGTTGTCGGTACGCATGCCATTTTGAGCGTGAGTTTTGCAAAACTTGGACTTGTCATTGTGGATGAGGAACATAAATTTGGTGTGAAGCAAAAAGAGAAGATCAAAGAGTTGTACAACAATATCCACATGCTCTCAATGTCCGCCACCCCGATTCCACGCTCACTCAACCAAGCGCTGAGCTCCATTAAAACAATGAGTACCTTGCAAACGCCACCTGTTGAGCGTCAAGGTGTGCGCACATTTGTCAAAAGCTATGATGAAAAACTGATAAAAGAGGTCATCTTACGTGAGTTGCGCCGTGGCGGACAGGTGTTTTATGTGCATAATTCCATCGATCATATGCCCATCAAATATGGTGAGCTCAAAGCAATATTGCCAGATCTTAGAATGGTGATGTTACACTCACATGTAAGCGCTGCAGATACTGAAAAAGAGCTTTTAAAGTTTGAAAATCGTGAATACGATTTGATGATTGCAACCTCCATTATTGAATCAGGAATCCATATGCCCTCGGTTAATACGATGATTATCGATGGTGCTGATAGATTTGGTATCGCCGATTTACACCAGTTGCGTGGACGGGTCGGACGCTCCAATGTAGAGGGTTTTGCGTACTTTATCGTCGAAGATAAAGATGCCATCACTGATGAAGCGAAAAAACGTCTTATCGCTTTAGAATCCAACTCATTTCTAGGAAGTGGTTCGGTTTTAGCGTACCACGATTTAGAGATTCGAGGTGGGGGCAATCTCGTCGGCGATGCGCAAAGTGGACATATTAAAAACATTGGTTATTCCCTTTATTTGCGGATGCTTGAAGATGCCATCAAAGAGCTGAGCAACAAAGTCGAAGAGAAAAAAGCAAGAGTGGATATCAAACTTACCATCAGTGCTTATATTTCAGATATGGTTGTCAGTGAGGATCGGCTGCGACTTGATCTCTATCGCCGACTCTCGCAGGCCGAGGATGTCACAGAGATTTATGAGATAGAAGAGGAAGCAGTGGATCGATTTGGTGCGCTTGATGAGGTGACAAAACAGTTTTTTGAGCTTATGGTCATCAAACTGCTTTGCCTTGGCAAAAAGATAAAAACACTTACATCGTACGGGCAAAATATTACCTTTGTGTATCAAAACGATTCCAAAGAAACCATAAGTGCTGCAAGCAAAGATGATGATGACATCATTAAAGCCTCACTTTTTTATCTGAGAAACTCTAAACCAAAGGTCTTGTAATGAAAATAGCTTTTATAGGTGATATCGTCGGTCGTCCAGGGCGCGTGATGATTGCTGAGCATCTCAAAAAACTCCGCGCTGAATACACAATAGATTTTGTGATTGCAAACTATGAAAATGCCTCTCATGGTTTTGGTTTGACAAAGAAAAATGCCGAGGAGCTTTTTAAATCTGGCGTAGATGTAATGAGTGGCGGCAATCACACTTTTGACAAAAGAGAGATTAGCGAACTCTTTGATGCTATGGAGATTTTGCGTCCGCACAACTACCCGCAAAGTGTCGCTGGAACAGGGATGAAAATCTATGAAGTTGGCCAAGAGCAACTTGCAGTTTTAAACATTATGGGACACTACGGTATGCCTTATGTCAATAACGCATTTGTCTGCGCCGATGAGAGTGTTAAAGCCCTTCACACAAGCGGTGTAAAAAATATTTTTTTAGATTTTCATGCGGAAGCGACAAGTGAAAAACGCGCGATGATGATGCTGCTCCAAGGCCGTGTCAGTGCCATTTGTGGCACGCACACCCATGTTGGCAGTGATGATTTGCAAATTGCAAAAGGGACTGGTTATCTCAGCGACATTGGTCTTACGGGGTGCCGTGATAATGTGATTGGGATGGATAAAAAAGTACCGCTTGAAGGGTTTTTTACGGGTATTAAAGGGCATTTTGATATTCCAAAAAGTTGTAAAAAGATATTGCAGATGGTTATTTATACGCTTGAAGATGGAAAATGCAGTGATGTGATAAAGATAAAACTCTTTGATAATGGAGAAAAAATAGTTACAAAAGGGTGGATTGAGCAGGAATAAAAAAGAGCGCTTACGCTCTTTTCAGGTCGCCTAAGAAGCTTTCCATATCATATTTGATACGAAACTCTGGCGTCATAATATGGATAAGAATATCCCCAAGATCAGCCACAATCCAGTCACTGCTCTCTTCAACATAGAGAAATTTTTCCTCACGTTTGAGATCTTTTTTAAGATGCTCTAAAAGTGCTTCAGTGTGGCGTTGCCCAAGAGATGATGCAAGCACTACATAATCTACAAAATAATCTTTCCCTCGAAGGTCAAAAATCTCTATCGCTTCAGCTTTGTGTGTATCTAAAACATTAGATATTCTTTCTAGTCTTTTTTCCAAGTTCTATTTCCTTATAAAATTTTTCTATTTCATCCGCCACGCAAGCGGGTAAAAACTCTTTGTTTATCTCTTTTCTTAAAAGCGTCGAGCTAATCGCACAGCTTACATGTAAGCAAAGAAACGCTTTATCAATGGGCGCATTATCTCGCGAGGCAACCACAAAAGTGACAAGCGTGCGCAACTCCTCAATTCCAAACCAAGCGTCGAGTGTTTTAAGATTATCAGCACCAATCACCAGATAGATTTTTTGAGCCCTTTGGCGTAAGTGGCGCACCGTTTGGAGTGTTGGTACTTTTTGCTTACATGTAAGCTCAAAATCATCTACTTTTACATTTTCGTATGAAGAAAATATTGCTTGCAACCACTTCAAACGAAGTTCGCCAGAGGCATAAACTTTGGATTTAAAAGGGTTGAGATACGCAGGCATCACTACAACTTCATCAACATCCAAGGTCGATAAAATGGCATCAACAACAGCTTTATGACCTAGATGCGGCGGATCAAAAGAGCCGCCAAAAAGAGCAATAGTTTTCATTTAATCCAAATTATAGCAAGAATTTGCTAAAATAACCCACTTTTTAACACTTATAGGGTAAGGAATAAATATGTCACTAAAGATAGCAATTAATGGATTTGGACGTATTGGACGTTGCGTGACTCGGATTGCCTCTTTTAGGGATGATATTGAGATTGTTGCCATCAACGATACGGCATCTCTTGATATGATGGTATATCTTTTAAATAACGATTCAGTTCATGGAAATTTTGGTGTCGATGTTGTGGTTTTAGAAGATAATTATTTGCAGATAGGCAAGCATAAAATCAAAGTTTTTTGTGAAAGAGATCCACAAAATCTTGATTTTGCTTCTTGCGGTGCGCAGATGGTTTTAGAGTGTACGGGCATGTTTTTAACCCAAGAATACGCCATAAACCATATCAATAAAGGGGTAGAAAAAGTGCTTTTCTCAGCGCCAGCAAGCGATGCGAAAACGCCAACTTTTGTGCTGGGTGTGAATGAAAAATTATATGATGGGCAACGTATTATCTCCAACGCATCATGTACGACAAACTGTCTTGCACCAATAGCAAAAACCCTTGATGATGCGTTTAAAATCCAAAAAGGTTTGATGACCACGATCCACTCTTACACCAACGATCAAAATATCTTGGATGTCAAACATGAAAAAGATAAACGCCGTGCACGCGCGGCTGCTATCAATATGATTCCAACTTCTACAGGTGCGGCAAAAGCGATTGATTTGGTGCTTCCGCAACTTGCTGGCAAACTCCATGGACAAAGTGTGCGTGTGCCAATTCCAGATGTCTCAATGATGGACTTAAACGTGCTTATTGGACGTGACACATCAAAAGAGGAGATTAGTGCGCTCTTTAAAGCAAAAGCAGCCAACGAGTTGCAAGGCTTGTTACATGTAGATGAGCAGATGCGCGTTTCTCAGGATTTTGTAGGTTCACAGTACAGTGCGATTGTAGCAGATGACCTCATTCAGGTTATTGGCGGCAATATGGTCAAAGTGATGGCTTGGTATGACAATGAGTGGGGCTACTCGTCTCGTCTTATTGAGATGGCACTTTATATAACTAAAAAAGAGGTTTAAATGCAGTTATACAATATTAAAGATTTGGATTTAAAAAACAAAAAAGTTTTTATCCGTTGTGATTTTAATGTCCCAACAGATGAGTACAACAACATCACAGATGACCGCCGTATTCGCTCAGCAGTTGCGACGATCAACTACTGTCTTGACCAAGAGTGTGCAGTCATTTTGGCTTCACATTTTGGTCGTCCAGACGGTGCGGTAGATATGAAATACTCTCTTGCAACCGTACAAAGACGCTTACATCTTCTTTTAAAAAGGGATGTCCAACTCTCAAGTGATGTCATCGGAGAAGATGCAAAGCGTAGAGCAACAGCCTTGCAAAATGGCGAGGTTTTACTCCTTGAAAATCTTCGTTTTGAAGCAGGAGAGACAAAAAATTCTCAAGAATTTGCACAAAAACTCGCATCTTTTGCAGATATTTATATTAATGATGCTTTTGGCGTTTCGCACCGTGCACACGCTTCAGTGGAAGGAATTACGCACTTTTTCGATGAAAACTCCAAAGCAGCGGGATTTTTACTCCAAAAAGAGATTCAATTTTTCGCAACCTTGATGAAAAAACCAGCGCGTCCATTTGTGGCAATCGTTGGCGGTTCTAAGGTTTCAGGGAAGTTAGAAGCGCTTGTAAACCTCCTTCCTCGTGTTGATAAAATACTTATCGGCGGGGGTATGGCATTTACATTTTTGAAAAAACTAGGCTACAACATCGGAGCATCTTTGGTGGAAGATAATCTACTTGATGAAGCGGGGCGCATTATGGAGCAAGCAAGAGAGCTTGGCGTGAAATTTTACCTTCCAGTCGATGTGATTGCGGCTGAAAAGTTTGATGCAGAAGCAGTGAGCAAAGCCGTGACTGCTCAAGAGATTCCAGATGGTTGGATGGGACTTGACATTGGGCCAGCAACAGTGAAACTCTATCAAGAAGTGCTCAACAACGTCCAAACCGTTCTTTGGAATGGGCCGATGGGTGTGTATGAGATGGAGCGTTTTTCACACGGTTCTACACAAATCGCGCATTATGTAGCAGACTCGTATGCAACTACGGTTGTTGGTGGAGGTGATACAGCGGACTTAGTACAGCGCATTGGACTTGATGAAGAGATGACATTTATCTCAACGGGCGGTGGCGCTTCTTTGGAGCTTTTGGAGGGGAAAATACTCCCTGGTGTGGAGCCTTTAGTGAAATCGGTGGATGAAGAATGATTATCGCGGCAAACTTCAAGACAAATTTGACACGCACACAAACCAGAGAATATTTTGCAGCACTAGAGCGATTTATTCATGATAATGAATTGACGCAAGAAGTGCTTGTGTTTCCTGCTACATCCTCACTTTATATGCACAGCGGCAAAGCGATTATGGGTGCACAAAATGCTTATCCAACTGCAAATGGAGCTTTTACAGGTGAAATGGGCACTGATCAGCTTGATGAGTTTGGCATAAAAACCATCCTTATTGGTCATAGTGAACGCCGCCATATTTTGGGTGAAACGCAAGAGTTTATCGCTCAAAAATATGATTTTTACAAAAATTTAGGCTATAAAATCATCTACTGCATCGGAGAACCTTTACATGTAAGGCAAAGTGGCGAAGCAGAGATGCTTGCGTATCTCAAAACGCAGCTTGAAGGGATTGACACTGATTATGAAAATATTGTTATCGCTTATGAACCTGTTTGGGCGATAGGCACGGGATTGACACCGACACTCGAAGAGATAGAAAAACTCCATACGATTTTAAGCCTTACATGTAAGACTAAAATCCTTTATGGTGGCAGTGTAAAAGCTGAGAATGCAAAAGAAATTTTAGCTTTGAACAACGTAGATGGCATCTTAGTAGGAAGTGGAGCATTAAATGTGAATGATTTTTGCTCTATGATATTGGATGCACAACAATTAAATCAATAAAAGGAATAACTGATGGTAATGAAGGGAAAAAAAGGTCTTATTGTAGGACTTGCAAATGATAAATCAATAGCATACGGAATCGCAAAAGCGTGTAGAGAGCAGGGTGCAGAGCTTGCATTTACTTACTTAAATGATGCACTTAAAAAACGTGTTGAACCAATTGCAGCAGAGTTTGGAAGCAACAAAGTGTATGAGTTAGATGTTGGAAATGAAGAGCATATGGCACGCATCGCTTCTTTGGTTGAAGCGGATTTTGGTAAGATTGATTTTCTTGTTCACTCGGTTGCTTTTGCTCCAAAAGAGGCTTTGACTGAACCATTTATGAAAACAACAAAAGAGGCTTTTGATATTGCGCTCAATGTTTCTGTTTACTCTCTTATTGATTTAACAAACCGTTTAGAATCAGTGCTTTCAGATGACGCATCAATCTTAACGCTTAGCTACCTTGGTGGACCAAAATATGTTGTAAACTACAATGTTATGGGTGTTGCAAAAGCAGCGCTAGAAGCATCTGTGCGTTATATGGCAGTTGAACTTGGAGAAAAAGGCCAAAGAGTAAACGCTATTTCAGCGGGACCTATCCGCACCCTTGCAGCTGCAGGCATTGGTGACTTTAAACAGATTTTGACTTGGAACGAAGCAAACGCTCCACTTAAAAGAAACGTCACAACTGACCAAGTTGGAAACTCTGCGATGTACTTACTTAGCGACCTTGCAAGCGGTGTAACAGGTGAAGTTCACTATGTGGATAGCGGATACAATGTCATGGGAATGGCAGCAGCCACAAAAGATGCAGATGGCAAAACAGTCCTTTGCTGGGATATGAAAGAGTAAGAAAGCTGTTTAGATTGAAATATGAATTAACATAACATGCAAAAGATGTTATAGCGTCACGAGACATAAGGGCAGAGTGGATTAAGTCAGTCATTGATGATCCCTTTGCTCATCTATTAATTAGTAAGACAGAAGAACATTTTTTTAAATCTATTGACGAGGTGTCGGGTAGATGCTTAAAAGTTGTGGTCAATCCGATTACCTTAAAGGTGATTACAACATATTTTGATAGAAATATGAGAAAAAAAGGTTGTAAAAATGAAGATTAAATATGACAAAGAAATAGACGCTATTTATGTAATCTTGTCTGATGATAAAATTGTAGAAAGTGAAGAAAAAAAACAAGATGTCATTGTAGATTACAATGATAAAGATGAGATTGTTGCCATTGAAGTTTTAAATGTGAAGCAAAACGAACATGAGATAGACTTGCCAATTACTTTAAAAAGTGCATAGTGAAGCAATGAAAGAGTAAGTAACAAAAACTATGATGATTAGAGTAAAAAAAGTTCAGGCAATTGACACAAATCTTCTCCTTATGATATGCTTTGGATAAACATCAGACAAAGGGTATATTATGACAGCTACTATATCAACTTGGGGGAATTCTCAAGGTTTACGATTTCCAAAAGATATTATGCGTGAGCTTCACCTTTCAATCGGAGATAAAGTAAACATCTTTGTAGAAAATCAAAAAACATATTTATAATATTAATGATCTTGTCAAGCAGATACCAAGTGATTATTCTCCAATAGAATTATTAAATGATAGATCAGGAATAGAAGAATGGTAAACTATGTCCCATCTCAAGGCGATATAGTCACTTTAAACTTTGATCCACAAAGTGGGCATGAGCAAAAAGGAAGGCGACCAGCCATCATCATAAGTAATCAGGTTTTTAACAAACATTTAGGCCTAGCTTTTGCGTGTCCCATCATAAACACAAAAAGAGATTTTCCTTTTCATGTAAAAGTAAGCAGTGAAAATATAACAGGCTATATCATGGCAGAACAGATGAAATCTATCGATTATAATGCTAGAAATGTGAAGTTTATAGAAAAAGCAGATGAAGAAACCCTCAATAAAATTATTGGTATTATTGAGAGCATTATCAATTAAAATTAGTTTCCTCTATCATCCCAAACTTTCCCCGTCATCCTGAACTTGATTCAGGATCCAACTACTTCCCAATCACAGGCATCTTACTTAACTGCTCCACATTTGATGGCTCAGTGGATGCTGGCTTGTTTTTGCTGTAGGCTACGGCTTTGTCCACGTACTCTTGGAGGGTAAAGTTTCTACTCTCATTTGCATCTACTTTTTTTACCTTTTCATCTTTTCGTACTGTTGGTGTCCAGTCGGTATCGAGCCAGTTATCCAGTGACTTTTGCATCGCTCCATCGGTTTTTTCTTGCCCAGATGGCGAGAGTTTGTTTAAGGCCTCGTTTTTTGTGGGAGTGATAATCTCCTCTTTTTTCATCTCTGCTTTGTTGTTTATATGTTTATCTGCCAAATCTTGCAGCGTGTGTCCGCTACATCCACCCAAAATAAGTGTTACATAAGTAAACAATCCAATAGTTCCCAAAATACGCATAGTTACTCCTCTAAACTTAAAGTTATTTGAAACAATACACAAGTATAACAAAATAAATCTATTATCAAACAATGGTACCCATTTTCTGTGATAAGTGTGTGATAAAACCCCTAAAGTTGGGGAATTCATAAATTATAACAACGAGTTTTAATTACAGAATTTTTTAAGAAATGTGTGTTACAATGGTCCCGACAAAAATTTAATAACAGGTCAAAAACTTGTTTAAGGAGAATGAATGAAATTAGTTAAAATGAGTCTAGCGGCAGCTGTACTAGTAGGTGCATCTGCATTCGCAGTTGATAATGTTAAAGTGAGCGGGAATGCGCAAGTTATGTATAGCACAAGTGATGCTAAAGGGCAAACAAGTAATGCGATAGTAGGAAATAACGGAAGTGGCTCTCTTTTTAGCAAAGATTCATCTGCTGCTGATGCTGGTTTAAACCTTAATATCTCTGCTGACTTGGCTAAAAATAGTGTAGTATCTGTAAGTACAGGTGCTGGTTATACAGTGCTTTCTACTTTAGGCTTAGAAAACAACTTCGTAAGTAATGTATGGGGTGGTTCACATACAGCTACTGCTGGTACTGGTGCAAGTTATGGAAGTGCATTAGGTGGTGCAAAAGTTGAAAATGCAAACTGGATGAATGAAGCATGGGTTGCTGTTTCTGCAAATGCACTTACAAAATCAACTGTAAAAGTTGGACGTATGGAACTTGACACTCCTCTAGCATTTACTGAAAAATGGTCAATTGAGAAAAATACATTTGAAGCAGCGGTAT
>JAVHOA010000056.1:0-14461 GCA_036169815.1 Sulfurimonadaceae bacterium | reverse complement strand
GATGCGCTTCGAGGCATAGCTCTCTTAGGGCAAGCGTTTCATTTTGGGTTTGTGGATTGTTTAGAGATGACGTTAAGAGAGTTTTTCTTTTTTTGCGAAGAGGCTGAAAAAACCTTTGAGTAAAAAAGCCTCAAAGATAAATATGGGGGCTAAAAAAAGCATCAAAACAACGCTTATAATAAAGCTTGCAAGTGCGCTAAAGATGAACTCATCAAAACCGCTAAAAATCACTAATCCATAAATGATTATTGAATTTATAAAAAGTGTCAAATATGTATAAAATTCTTCAGAATTTGGGTGATTATTCATAAACAAAAGGATAGAACAAATGAGCTTAAAAACAGTTGGACTTAGTATTGTAATCGGTTCAATGTTCACAGGGGCGAAAGCTTTTGCATCTTCTTCATACGCTATAACAAAGCTTGATGCTTCCATCAAGAAGCTAAGCGACTATAAAGCGACGTTGAATTTTAGCACCAAGGAGTTTGCAGGGGTCTTAAAACAGAACATGTATAAAAATACATGTTCTAAATACAATTTACATTATAAATACTGTCGGAACAATCAACGGATATTTTTTCACTTTACGGTAGATATGTTTTCTCACAACTTGACGCAAATCATTTTCAAGTGCTCGTGGGTTTTGGATGAGCCCCTCTTTCATGTTGATTAAGAAGTGTTCTAAAACATCCTCCATCTCAGTTGCAAACGCTTTGTCTTGTTTGTCTGAAACAAGCCCAAATGATGTCACGCGAGGTTTTGCAATCATTTTTGAATTGTTTTCATTGACTTGAGCGACAATCATAACAATCCCCTCTTGAGCCAATTTTTGACGATCCATGACAATATCATCCTCAATTTGATGGTTATTTTGATTATCAATAAAAGTTTTCCCTGTCTTAACCGTTTTTGCTTTACGCATAAATTTCGGTCCAACCTCAATACAATCCCCATCACTCATAAGTAAAATATTTCGTTCAGGAACGCCACACATCATCGCTGTCTCTTTGTGCTTTAGAATATGGTTATATTCTCCATGCACTGGTAGGAAAAATTTAGGATTTACAAGACGAAGCATGAGTTTTTGCTCTTCCATGCCGGCGTGTCCTGAAACGTGAATATCTCTATCGTTTGCAACTCTTGCTCCAGCACGTTGGAGATGGTTGAGCATCGCGGAGATAGAACCCTCATTTCCTGGAATCGCACGCGCAGAGAGCACGACAAGGTCAGTTGGCTTGATCTTAATATGTCTGTGCTCTCCGATAGACATTCTAAAAAGTGCGCTGCTTGGCTCCCCTTGAGAACCAGTTGTCACAATCAAAACATCTTTATCATTCATGCGTGTCGCTTCATCAGCATCAACAAAGATATTTTTTGGAAGTTTGATGTAATCGTATTGCATACATACTTCCAAGTTTCTCTCCATAGAACGGCCAATAACACACACTTTGCGTCCATATTTGACACCATATTGAATCGCTTGATACACACGGTGGATATTTGAGCTGAATGTTGACATAATAATACGTCCCTCAGCCTTTGCAAATATACGATCAAAGCCTGGAGCAACAGTCAGCTCACTTGGAGTGGGAATGATGTTATATGAGTTTGTTGAATCACTTAGCAAACACAAAACGCCTTTCTCGCCATAAGATGCCAAGCGGTGCAAATCCGCGGTATAGCCATCCACTGGAGTATAGTCAATCTTAAAGTCGCCCGTGTGAATAATAGTTCCTGCACTTGTTGTGATTGCTAAAGAGGATGAGTCTATAATAGAGTGTGTCATGTGCATCCACTCAATCTCAAAATCATTACCAATTTTATATACTTTACGCTTTTCAACAGGGTTAAAATATTTTCTAAACTCTTTTAAATGGTGTTCGTCAAATTTATTACCAATCATCGCTAAAGGAAGTGGCGTTCCATAAATAGGAAACTGCATCTCTTTAAAAAGGTAGGGAACAGCCCCAATATGATCCTCATGTGCGTGCGTAATAATGACGGCTACAATCTTATTTTTAATCTCTCTTACATAGGAAAAGTCAGGAACAAGAATATCAACCCCGTGCATATCTTCATCAGGAAAACTCATTCCCACATCGATAAGAATTGCTTCTTTTTCTGTTTCAAACACGGTGATATTCCCACCAATCTCACCAAGTCCACCGAGTGGGGTAATGCGGACTTTGTCTGTACTATTAAGATTGAGTTTATAGTGTGGGTTCAAGCGTTGTTTGTGTATCTCTTGGTTTTTTGTAACAAACTCTCTTAAAACAGTGTCTATTGGCGCTGGAGCGTTGCGACGACGATTTTTGTTATTGCTCGCGTTAGTATTGTTATTACTATTTGGATTATTTGCTGGAGCCGCATTAGGATTGCTAGCTTGAGCGGGACGGGCTTGAGCTGGGTTATTTGGGTTGCTCTTCGCATTTCTATTACGGTTGTTATATGGTTTTTTGTTTTGATTATTGTTTGGTTTTTTTTCATTTAGCTCAGGTTGTATCTGAGCATTTTGTGTAGTTTCGTTCATCCAAACTCCTTATATTTTTTTATAGAGTTGGTGATAGTCCGTAGTGTGAAGTTGATGAGGTCGGATGGTTACAGAGAGTTCGAGTGCTTCAAAAATCTCTAAAAGTTTTTGTTTATCATAGTGTGATGTAAGGTTTTTAAGCAGTGTTTTTCTTGGTTGCGCAAAGGCAACTTTCAACATCTCTTCAAACCGCTTATCGCTTCTGTCACTGTGCTTTTGTATAAGCAAAACAGCAGAATCCACTTTTGGCATAGGATCAAATGCAGTTGGAGGGACATCAATGACGATGGAAGCAGTCCCAATACTCTGCGTTATGACACTTAAACCACTAAAAACTTTCTCTCCGCTTTTGGCTGCAAATTTTTGTGCAACCTCAAGCTGAACCATAACTAAAAGAGACTTGCACATTGGATCTGCGAGCGCTTTTAAAATGATGTTTGTAGCAATATAATAGGGCAAATTTGCCACCAAATCATAAGGCTCATCAATAAGCGTACTCTGCCAAGCTTCTAAAACATCTCCACAGTGAATGTGGAGTCGCTTGGTACTAATCTCATCTTTAAATGTGATGTTGAGTCTCTTACATAAATCGGTATCGACCTCAAAAGCTTCTACACTTTTGACCTTAACTAAAAATTTAGTTAAATCACCTAAGCCAGGCCCAATTTCAACAATTTTATTGTCACTTTTGGGCATCGCTTCGACGATTTTTCTAAGAACGCTTTCATCTTTTAAAAAGTTCTGGCCATATTTTTTCTTGGCTTCTACACGTTCGTTATTCATGGTGAGTAGTTTACATTAATTAGTCTTATAAAGAGTTGATAAAATTATCCACTTCCTTTCTTCTTGTTTATATCTGCTCATAAGATTAATGTGGCTAAAATAGCGCACTTATAAAAGAGAGAAAACTGCTATGGACTACTTCGCAAAACGTATCATTCCTTGTCTTGATGTTAAAGATGGACGCGTCGTTAAAGGCGTAAACTTCGTTGGTTTAAAAGATGCTGGAGATCCCGTGGAAGTGGCTCGTCGTTACAACGAAGAGGGTGCAGATGAACTGACATTTTTGGACATTACCGCCTCTAGCGACAATCGTGATACTATCGTTGATATCGTAGCGCAAGTCGCTCGTGAGATATTTATTCCCCTCACAGTTGGCGGTGGGATTCGCAAACTTGATGATATTTACAAACTTTTAAATGTTGGATGTGACAAGGTGAGTGTCAATTCGGCTGCCTTGCAACGTCCAGAGCTCATTGATGAAGGTGCAAAAAGGTTTGGTGCACAGTGCATTGTTACAGCTATTGATGTAAAAAAAGTAGGCCAAAGATACCATGTTTTTTTAAATGGTGGGCGTGTTGATACCAAAAAAGACGCCGTTGAATGGGCAAAAGAGGTCGTTGATAGAGGCTCAGGAGAGATACTTTTAACCTCTATGGATACAGATGGTACAAAAGCAGGCTTTGAACTCTCCATAACAGAGCAGATTAGCAAAGCGGTCAATGTCCCCGTTATCGCCAGTGGTGGGGCTGGAACTATGGCACATATCAAAGAGGCATTTGAGCATGGCGCAGATGCGGCACTCGCGGCGAGTATTTTTCACTATAAAGAGGTAGATATTATGGACCTCAAACACTATTTACATGCCAATAATATTCCGGTACGTTTATGATACTCTGTGCCGGAAATAGTGAAACTTTTGATTTTGCGACCCCTATGGGAGTGGGACTACTCGAAATGAGTATGAATTTAACAAGACTTTGCCTTTTTGATAAGCCCGAATTTTTGCTTTTTGTTGGAACAGCTGGGAGTTATGGAGAGGGCAATATTTTCGATATTGTAGAGTCTAAAACAGCGGCAAACATAGAGTTAGCTTTTTTAAGTGATGATGCATACACGCCGTTAGATAATGTAATTTCTACTAACGTAACTAACAAAAAAGAGATAATTGTTAATTCTTCAAACTATATCAGTACAAATGAAGTAGTAGCGAAAAAGTTTTTAAAACTAGGCATAGGCATAGAAAATATGGAGTTTTTTGCAGTTTTAAAAGTTGCTCAAGAGTTTAATATTCCCTCCGGTGGAGTGTTTTGTATCACTAACTATACTAACAAAAATGCTCACGAAGATTTTATAAAAAACCATGAAAAAGCGAAAGAACTTTTAAGCTTACATGTAAGGCAAAGAATAGAGGAACTAACAAAAAGATGAATATGCTCAAACCGTCCCTTCTCGATTTTACAAAAGAGGAGCTCGCTAAAAAGATTAAGCCCTCTTTTCGTGCAAAACAGATCTTTGGCTGGATTTACCACAATTATGTTGATAGTTTTGATGCAATGCAAAATATTCCCAAAGCTTTGCGTGAAGAATTAGCCAGAGATTATCTTATCAATCCGCTCAAAATTGCAAGAAAAGAGATTTCAACCGATGGAACTATAAAATATCTTTTTGAACTTCAAGATGGCAAGACTATGGAAACTGTTTGGCTCAAGATGAAAGATGATATTTTTGAAGATGGAAAGCTTGTACAAGAAGCAAAATATACGATTTGTGTTTCAAGTCAGGTTGGATGCAAAGTAGGGTGCAGTTTTTGCCTTACAGCAAAAGGTGGATTTACAAGAGACCTTACTGCCGGCGAGATAGTTGCCCAAGTCTTAGCTGTTAAAAAAGATAATAATCACGCGCACAATCGTAGAGTAAACATCGTTTACATGGGAATGGGCGAGCCCCTTGACAATCTTGATAATCTCACACAGGCCATTAAGATATTTCAAGATGAAGAGGGTCTAGCCATATCAGGCAAACGGCAAACAGTTTCCACGAGTGGACTCAGCAATAAAATCGATAAACTTGGAACAATGGATTTAGGCGTTCATATTGCCATCTCCTTGCATGCTGTTGATGATGCGTTGAGAACCGAACTGATTCCTATGAATAAAGCACACAATATCAACTCTATCATAGAAGCAGTCAAACGTTTTCCCATCGACACTCGAAAGCGTGTGATGTTTGAATACCTCGTAATAGAAAATAAAAATGATGATATCGCATCCGCCAAAAAATTAGTAAAACTACTCACTGGCATCAAAGCAAAAGTAAATCTTATCTATTTTAACCCTTACGAAGGAAGCTCTTATGGACGCCCGACTCGAGAAAGTATGGTGCAATTTCAAGAGTATCTTGTAAATCATGGTCTTTTATGTACTATTCGAGATTCAAAAGGAATCGATATCAGTGCTGCATGCGGACAACTCAAAGAGAAAGAACTAAAAGGATAAACATATGCAAGAAGTAGGATTGACAGCAGCAGATATCGGACAAGTAATATTCATAGTAGCGGTAGTTGGGATTGGGATTGGCGGTTTTATCTATGCCGCGCTCAAAAACGACAAGTAGGAGCTAAACGGTCAACACTCCAGGGAGACCGTTTATACTCGTAATGGTAGCATACAATTCTTATAGAAAACAAAAATAGTTTTATCTCTCTTTTCACCCTTAAAATAATTTAAGGGCACCTTTAAAAACTCTTTTTTTCATGCGATTGTGTAGATTTCACACTGTGCTCTAAATTGTGAATAAGACCGCAAAGAAATGTAAAATTTCCTTTACATGTAAGGTTAATTTTATATAAAAATACTCTTAAATATCATTTGACTCACAGGCGATAAAATCCACAAAATAGGGGATTTTTTATCTTCTCATCGAAAACAAAACCTCTACATTGTAAATAAAAAAGTTATTCACATTTCCTACTCAAAACTTTGCGAACTCAATGCTAAAGTAAGAGACCAGAAATAACTTCACAGCTTGCAGTTTCACGTGAAACAGATTGAAAAATCTCCTCTAAAAAATCCACACTGCTTTTTACTCGATATTCTATATTTTTGTATTCAAATGCAAGTTCATCTGCATGTAAAAGCAATCTTGATGCACCTGTATATTTTAAACGTGCATCCAAAGAGAGTTCTCTATCTAAATATTTTGTAGTCACCCACTCCGCAACGCCATATAAAGGATCTCCAACGATTGGATGTTTCACGTGAAGCAGATGCACTCTAATTTGATGTTGTCTTCCCGTATGTGGATAGCAGGCAACTAAACTCATATCAAGGTCACTAAAATACTCAAGGGGTTTAAAATAAGTTTCTGAACTTTTTCCCGTCTCAGAGACGCTCACTATGGAACGAAGCACTCCTGACTTTTCATCTTTATTTACTTGCAGAGGTTCCTTACATGTAAGCTCTTTTTTAAACTCTCCGCGGACCATCGCAAGATATTTTTTTTGCATATCTCTCTCTTGAAACATCATTTTGAGTTCTCGTTCACTCTCTTTGTTTTTTGCGCACAAGACAAGTCCGCTTGTTTCCATATCAATACGATGAGTAATATTTGCATCCATTCCATATTGATATTTCACTTCATCAATAAGTGAGTAGGGAGTATAACGATTTTGAGGATGGATAAGAACTCCTGTTGGCTTATCAAAAAGAACAAACTCCTCTGTCTCAAAAGTGGGCTTTAATCCTCTTGTGATTGGTTCAAAGGTGATAAACTCAATATCTCCAGATATCTCATCTTTATCTTTTTCAACAACTGCTCCATTTACAAAAACTCTTTTTTTCGCTATAAATTTTTGTGCTTCACTTTGAGAATATCCAAGCTCTCTCATCAAAAATAAAAATGCTTTTTGCTTCTCTGGAAGATGGAATTTTTTTATGATAAATGGCAAAATTAATCCCTTTAAAAGTCATACTGATGTATCATAAATAACTTATAATTTTCGAGATTTTAACATAAATAAGGTGGGTTACATGGTAGAGCGCTACGCACGAGAAGAGATGAGTTCCAAGTGGACAATGCAAGCAAAATATCAAGCATGGCTAGATGTAGAAAAAGCAGCCGTAAAAGCTTGGGCTATTCTTGGAAAAATTCCTCAAGATGATGCCAATAAAATCGTAAAAAACGCAGGATTTGATATCCAAAGAATTGATGAAATAGAAGCGGTAACACGCCATGACCTCATAGCTTTTACAACAAGTGTTTCAGAAACACTCGGGGAAGAAAGCCGATGGTTTCACTATGGTATGACGAGTTCGGATACAGTGGATACCGCCGTTGCACTTCAAATGAAATCCTCTTTAGAACTTATCATCGAAGATGTAAAAATGCTTATGGAATCGATCAAAAAAAGAGCGATGGAGCACAAGATGACTTTGATGGTCGGACGCTCTCATGGAATCCATGGCGAGCCTATAACATTTGGTCTTGTATTGGCTGTTTGGTATGATGAAATGGCACGCCATTTAGAAAATTTAGAACAAACACTTGACGTTATCAGTGTTGGGCAAGTAAGTGGAGCAATGGGTAACTTTGCACACGCTCCGCTAGAACTTGAAGAGCTTACATGTAAGGAGTTAGGACTCAAACCTGCACCTGCTTCTAACCAAGTTATTCAACGCGATAGATATGCGCGTCTTGCAACATCGCTCGCTCTCATGGCTAGCTCTATTGAAAAATTCGCCATACAAATTCGCCACTGGCAACGTACAGAGGTTTATGAGTGCGAAGAGTATTTTGCAAAAGGGCAAAAAGGCTCATCTGCAATGCCACATAAACGTAACCCGATTCTAAGCGAAAATATAACAGGGTTAGCACGTATGATACGTGCCTATGCAATGCCTGCGATGGAAAATGTTGCTTTGTGGCATGAGCGCGATATCTCCCACTCTTCAACTGAACGTTTTTGGCTACCAGACTCATTTATCACATCAGATTTTATGCTTCACCGCATGAATAACGTGATAGCAAATCTCACTGTTTATCCAGAAAATATGATGAAAAATCTTAATCTTACGGGTGGACTTGTATTTTCTCAGCGTGTTTTACTTGAGTTACCTCTCAAAGGTGTCTCTCGCGAAGATGCGTATAGGATAGTCCAACGCAATGCCATGAAGGTCTGGGAAGAGATTCAACAAGGAAAACCTACAACAAATGAAGCGGGGGAGAGTTTGTATCTCAACCATCTTTTAGCCGATACGGAACTACGTAACTCACTGGGCGAAGAGCAGATTAAAGAGTGCTTTGATTATACGTATTACACAAAAAATGTAGATAAAATATTTGCTAGAGTTTTTAAATAGTGCCAATAAAAATTTATAAGAATCAGGATAAATCATGATAACCGTCATCAAAAGAAATGGTAGAACAGAGCCGTTGGATATTACAAAAATCCAAAAATACACATCCGCTGCTGTTAAAGGTTTAGAGAATGTATCTCAAAGCGAACTTGAAGTGGATGCACAAATTCAGTTTCGAGATGGTATTAACTCGCAAGAGATACAAAAAACTTTAATCAAAACAGCTGTTGACAAAATCGACATCGATGCACCAAACTGGACATTTGTAGCAGCACGTCTGTTTTTGTTTAATCTCTATCATCAAGTCAATGGCTTTACAGGCTATGGCTCATTAACAAAATATTTAGAGCGTGGTGAAAATGAAGGACGTATTTTAAAAGGTTTGAAAGATCAATATGACCTTGAAAGATTAGAAAAACATCTTGTGCCAGAGCGCGATTTAGAGTTCAACTATCTTGGAATTAAAACGCTTTACGACAGATACCTCATCAAAGACAGACAAAACAACCCGATTGAATTGCCACAACATATGTTCATGGCGATCTCAATGTTTTTAGCACAAAATGAAGCGGATAAACATGAATGGGCGATTAAGTTTTATGACATGATTTCTCAGTTTCAAGTTATGCTCGCAACTCCAACACTCTCAAATGCTCGCACAACAAGACACCAACTCAGCTCTTGTTACATAGGTTCCTCACCAGATAATATTGAGGGGATATTTGACTCTTATAAAGAGATGGCAATGCTTTCAAAATTTGGTGGAGGTATTGGCTGGGATTGGACACAAGTTCGCTCCATGGGTTCATCCATCGATGGGCACAAAAATGCCGCTGGCGGAACTGTACCATTTCTAAAAATCACAAACGATATCGCCATCGCAGTCGATCAGCTTGGAACAAGAAAAGGTGCTATTGCTGTTTATTTAGAGCCTTGGCATATCGATGTCAATGACTTCTTAGATTTGAAGAAAAACTCAGGCGAAGAGCGTCGTCGTGCGCATGATCTTTTTCCAGCACTTTGGATTAATGACCTTTATATGAAACGTGTTGAACAAGATGGCATTTGGACTCTCTTTGACCCTTATGACTGTAAAGAGCTCACAAACATGTATGGAGAAGAGTTTGAAAAACGTTACTTAGAGTTAGAGCAGGATGAATCGATTATCAAAGAAAAAGTAAAAGCAAAAGATCTTTGGAAAAAGATATTGCTCAGTTATTTTGAATCTGGTTCGCCATTTTTATGTTTTAAAGATAATGCAAACCGTGCAAATCCAAACAGCCATTATGGAATTATCAGAAGTTCAAACCTTTGTACAGAGATATTTCAAAATACACAACCAAACCATTATCTCATCAAAATCATATTTGAAGATGGTAATTTTATAACCTACGAAGAAGATGTGTTAGTAAAAGTTGATAGTGGCATAGAAAAACCTGCAAACAAAATAACAGCACTTGATTCTCTTGGAGGACAAAAAATCTACATCGTTGAAAAAGAAAAAGTCAACGGAGCAACTGCAGTTTGTAACCTTGCTTCGGTAAATCTTTCTCGTATCAACACAAAAGAGGAGATTGACAGAATCGTTCCAATAGCGATACGCGCACTTGATAATGTTATCGATCTTAACTTCTATCCGATGGAAAAAGTAAAACGTACAAACATGAGAAGCCGATCGATTGGTCTTGGTGTTATGGGTGAAGCTCAAATGTTAGCGGAGCAAAAAATTGTTTGGGGAAGTCAGGAACATTTTGACAAAATAGATGAAATCATGGAAGCGGTAAGTTTCAATGCAATATCCGCATCCTCAGACTTAGCGCTTGAAAAAGGAAAATATCCAGAATTTGAAGGTTCCAAATGGAGTCAAGGAGTTATGCCGCATGACCATGCAAACGCTGAAGTCTTAAATCTTGTGGACCGTGGCGGGCTCTTTGCACCAACTTATGAATGGGATGCGCTTCGCAAGAAAGTAAAAGCACAAGGAATGAGAAACGGCTATCTCATGGCTGTTGCGCCGACGAGTTCTATCTCTATTCTCACAGGAACAACGCAAGCTATTGAACCTGTATTTAAACGTAAGTGGTTTGAAGAGAACCTGAGCGGACTTATCCCTGTTGTCGTGCCAAAACTCTCTCCAGAGACGTGGAGCTACTACACTTCAGCCTATGAACTTGACCAACGTGTTTTAATCAGAGCTGCGGCTATTCGCCAAAAATGGATTGATCAGGGACAAAGCTTAAATATCTTTATAACACTCGATAAAGCAAGTGCAAAATATCTCAACGATATCTACATGTTAGCTTGGAAATTGGGACTCAAATCTACTTATTATCTCCGTTCTCAGTCGCCTGAAACAGCTAGTGATGTGGAAGATCGCTCTATGGAATGTGTGGGTTGCCAATAAATGAAACCCTTACATGTAAGCGAGCTAAACAATTTTTTATCTCGCTTTCAACGATTCATCGGTAGTGAAATAAAAACTATCACATTAAAATCACCCACTGTTATTGAAGTAAGCGTAAGCGTGCAAGATGCTGCACGCCAATATGATTGGATAGATTTGGTATTTGAGTTATCAAATGTTAGTAACGCTTTGCTTATGGAAAATAGTAAACTTGCTTATCTTGATATGAGTGAGGGGATTACTGTTATAGTGAGTGCTAAGGAAGCGATTTTTTGTTATGGCGATTACGTTTCACATGAGAGTGCCAAAGACTCTCCGCTACACATATTTGCACAAAGTATAAAGTTTAAAGAGTTGCCTTTTTCAGGCTAACTCTTCAAACATCTGCGTTACACAACTCTCAATCATCGCATATACTGCGTCAAATCCCTCAAAACCATTAAAGAAATAGGGATCAGGAATATCCTGATTTTGGTGCCCAAAAAAACCTAATTTATAAAGATTTTTTGCTCCAAGCTTTTTAAGATTGTTATAGTTGCTCTCATCCAAAGCAATAACAAATTCAAACTCTTGAAGTTCTTTTTTTGTAATTTGAGATGCTCTAAGAGAAGCAATATCAACTTCATTTTTCTGAGCAACTAAAATAGAGTTTTTACAAGGTGCCTCTCCCGCATGCCAATTGCCTGTTCCAGCAGAAGAAACCCTTACATGTAAGCCTTTTTGAAGAACTATTTTTTTTGCAATTCCCTCAGCAATAGGGGAGCGGCAAATATTTCCAAGACAAACAAAAATAACAGAATTCATAACGTCGTCTTATGCTTTTTTCAAAAACTCTGCTTTAAGATAGATCTTTGCGCCATTTACACGACCTTCAATATGCCCCTCAACGTCTTGAGGAATTGTGATATTTCTTACAGTTGTACCGCGTTTTGCAGTAAAACCAGCGCCTTTTACATCAAGATCTTTTAAAATCACAACGCTATCGCCATGTTTTAAAACAACACCGTTTGCATCTCTTACTTCAACACTGCTTTGTGTTACAAGTCCAGCTTCAGCCCACGCTTTTTCTTCATCTTCTAAGTACATCATCTCTAAAAGGTCTTGACGTCCAAGCTTTGTTAAAAGTCTATATGTCATTACTTTTACAGCACTGACTTCACTCCACATGGAATCATTTAAACAGTTAAAGTGACTTTCATCAAGTACATCAGATTCGATTTGTGCTTTACATACTGAGCAAACTAAAATTGATTGTTCTGCGCTTTCGTCTGATGGTGCTACTGCTAGAGGCGATAAATGTTCTTCGCTTCCACAAAGTTCACATTTTCCACCGCTTCGAGCCATTAACTCTTTTTCTATACTCATAAAATATCCTTTTACTAATTTTTGTGCCATTTTACACACATTGGGATTAAAAGCTAATTTTGCGCCGCTAAGCGTACACGCTGAGAATGTGTGATAGCAACAGCCATCGCATCGGTAATATCAAGTGGTTTAATCTCTTTTTTGATATTTAAAAGATTTTTTACCATAAAAGCAACTTGTTCTTTTGCTGCCTTTGCTTTGCCTGTAAGCGCTTTTTTTATTTGCAGTGGCGTGTATTCACTAAATTGTCCAAACTCTTGCAGTAGCTTGAGCATCAATGCGCCTCGAAATTGTGCAAGTTTTATGACCGTTTTTGGATTGTGTGCGTAAAACATGCTTTCAACCGCGACCTCATCTATCTTAAAAGATTTAAAAAGTTGTTCTAAAGCTTCAGCCATCTGCGGGATTTGAAATTGCAAATCTTCTGCTTTCATCTTCACAAGCCCTGCTTCAACCAAAGCAATCTTCCCTTTGTCCAAAGAGATAATCGCATAACCCATATTTCTAGTCCCAGGATCTATTCCCAAAATATTTATCATATCTCTCCATTGATTTCTTTGTACACAATTATATTGACAAAATCTTTCATTCAGTGAAAATATGACAAAAAGCAAAATAAATAAGAAAATTTGATAGAATGATTTTATGGAAAAAATAAATGAAATCGTAGAAGAGTTACAACTTCAAATTATGGATGCAAATAGTAAGGTCTTTTATACAAAAGATGAAAAAGAATCTCTTTTAAACTACTACAAAGAAGCCTTGATTTCTCTATTTTTAAACAATAAAGATGCCGTTGTAGAGATATTTGACAAAATAGCAAATTTAAAAATGCTTAAAAATATTCCCCATACCATTTTGTTTAATGAAATAGAATTCATAAAAAACAGAGTTGCAAATGAGATTTTACTACAAAAAGATGCTTTGAAACTTTTCGAACTTTTCGAATTTTTTAGAAAATTAGAGAACAATATCGCAAAAATTTTTCTCACATCATACACAGAACAATTAGTCAATAAAAATGCTCTTAGAATCCGCTCCATTGAAATCTTTAAAGAGAAAAATGTCATAAAATATTATGAGCACCATCTCAACTGGCTCAATAATCTGGCGCACTCAATACACAATCTAGATACAAGCATCTTTCCACAAACAGATGCCACTTTATGTGAATTTGGAAAATGGCTTGAGTCAGATGGAAAAATGACAATTTCCAATAATAGCCAGCATAAAACACTTACTATTGCACACAATAAACTGCACAAACTCTCTCATAGGATGCAATCACATCTTACCACCAATGGCACTCTTGAATACTCACTCATTTTATCTATGCTTCAAAAATGTGAATATCTTTCTATTGATATAGGAATTGAGCTCTCTTTTATCAAAAGTTCTGAGTATATGCAAAAAGCGCACTATGACACACTCACAAAAGTTCTCAACAGAAACTATCTTGATGATATCTATGAAAATGAGTTTAAACTCTCAAAGCTTACATGTAAGAAGTTTTCAATAGCCATGTGCGATCTCGATCATTTTAAAGTGATTAACGATACCTATGGACACGATAGCGGTGATATCGTTTTAAAAACATTTGCCACTTTTCTCAAATCAACTTTGAGAGAAACTGATTATATTATCCGATATGGAGGGGAAGAATTTGTCATAATATTTCCTTCTACTCCACTTTTTAATGGCGTAAGATTATTGGAACGATTTAAAACAAATTTAGAAAAATTAGATATTGTCCTCAAAGAAAAGACAATCAACATCACTGCATCTTTTGGAATTATTGAGATAGATGCAAACGAAGCAGATCGGTATGAATTCAATATTGAAAATAGTATTCGAAAAGTGGATCAAAAACTTTATATGGCAAAAGAGAATGGAAGGAATAGAGTAGAATTTTAACAATATTTATATGACGTATTCTGCTATTTGTATATTATTTTAATACGAAAATATGACAATTTGCAATATGGCAATTACTATTCTTTTGAAGGGTTAAAATAGAGGTTTGCG
>JAVHOA010000055.1:0-3007 GCA_036169815.1 Sulfurimonadaceae bacterium | reverse complement strand
TGGAAAATTAGACCCTCGCCCTTGCTTCAATCTCTTAAAAATAGATTACTTATTTGGAATCAGATCTGGCATTAAGTAGGAAGCAAACTCCGCATTGAACTTGAGTCTAATAGCACTTTTTGGTGTATCAGATTCTAAATAATCCATCTGAATTAGTGTCTTTATAAGGGTAGTTGCAGTTCTGTCACTTTTATTAATGATGTTTTGAACTTCACCTCTAGGGATTTCACCTCGTATTAGTAACTCTTTAAATAGCAAAGATGAATATTTTGGTAAAGGGGAAGAGTTTAGCATTCCTTGTTGTGAGAGCAGCACAAACATATCTATTTTATGTCCTAGAGAGTTTAACTGCAAATGTTTATGCATAAATGCTATTTGATCAAGCGCTGTTACTAGCATATACTTTAGATAATAACTTAGCCCTCGAAGCGATAAGGGGCCTTTGCCATCTGTTGCTCCTTGCATCGGCATATCTGCTAGGGAGAGATGTTTTTTATACTCGTCACTTTGGCGTGCGAGTCCTCTTGAAATGTTCCATAGACCATATCCATCGAGTGAAATACTGAGTAATGCTGCATCCAAAAAGAGTCTTGAAACTCTTCCATTGCCATCTAAAAAAGGGTGTATCCAGACTAGGCGGTGATGAGAAGAGAGTGCATATAAGAGCTTCAATGCTTTTGTTGAAGGAGAATGTATATTTTTATATTGACTTTCAAAGAGATGAAAGACAGAGTCAAGTTCTGTATGTTTTGGAGCAATATGTTTACCCACATAAACATCATCTTCTCTTAATTCACCTGGTTGCATTTGTAACTCTTTATCTTCATATTTGATCTTTAAAAAAGACTCCATTCCCTGTTTTGTGTAAAACTCATTGTGAAGATTTAAGATGTACTGTTTTGTAAAGATATTTATATGTTCATGGTTTGATAAAGAGGATTCTATATATCTTTGAACATCTATGTGCGCCAATGATAAAAGTTGTAATCTTTTTTGATGTTCGTTTGATGAAAAATCCTTGCGCATCGCTTTTTCAATATCTAGTGGGTGTGTTCCCTCTGATTCTATCTTATTAGAATAATAGCTATTTGTCTTTCTTAGAAGATCTTTTATTGCATCTAATATAAATATATTATGAGAACCTGTAAGTGCCGCACTTTTTATACAGACCTCTTCAGATAATGACAACAACTCTTCATCTATTGTACCTTTTAAGTCATATGGTAAAACAGGGGTGAAATACATGCTATCTCCTTGGTGAAAATATTATAGCATAATTGCGGATATTTTTTCAGATATAAATACCAATAAAATAGGGTTTATAAGCATATATAGTAAAAATATTGTAGTTTATTTTGCGGATATTTTTTCATATTAAAAAAATATGACTAGAGATAAATGTCAATGGCAGAGTGAGCTCTTTATTTCTTGACAAACTATCAACTAATTCAAGAGATAATTCACCTAAAAAATGGAGTAAACTAATTTTTTCAGAGATAACTAATCATAAAATGTATATACTGACAATATACAAAAAAGGTAGCCAATGGTATTTGATTGTTTAAATATTCAAGAAGTTACTGGTTTTGATTGGGATGATGGAAATATCTTAAAAAATGAGATAAAACATAATCTTAAATGGCAAGTAATTGAAGAAGTATTTTTCAATGAGCCACTCATTATAGTGGAAGATTTTAACCATTCAAAAGAGTTAGAATGTAGATGTTTAGCATTAGGTGTCATTGATGATGGCATGCTCGTAAGCGTCATCTTTACTAAGAGAAAAAATAGGATCAGAGTAATCTCTGCAAGAGCTATGAGTAAGAAAGAGAGGGAATTTTATGAAACAAATACCAAAGTTTAATAATCAACAAGAAGAGATAGAGTTTTGGGATAATCATGATGCAACTGATTATTTTGATATGGCAAAAGCCAAACAAGTGAAGTTTTCAAATCTCAAAAAAAGCACAAAAACAATATCACTACGATTGCCAGAAGATATGCTTGAGAAGTTAAAAGTGCAAGCAAACGCATTAGATATTCCATACCAATCATTTATCAAAATGCTGTTGCAAAAAGAGCTCCATCACGTTTCTTAGCAAAAAAATATCTGCTTGAAATGTAGGCGTAATCATTTTTCATCAAACAAATTTCTTGCCATATCATTCTCACTAATTGAAGCTGCTGGTACTAGAAATCCTGCTGTTTCACGTTTTTGTGTGATTAACTCATGAATCGCTTCATCGATACTTTTACGTCCGTTTGGCAATTGGTGTAATCCTTACCAATGGTGAAACTGATATCAATCTTGATCTTATTGATTTACAAACGATTATGTCTCATCGAGGAATTGTCCTTGCCTGGATTGGTGAATCCCAAGATGAAAAAGCCGCCTACGAAGCAATTATTAGTGCAGTTGAGTTTGCAAAAAATGACAATCTATCTATTAAAGACGCTTCAGGAGTTTTGCTTCATTTCACGATGCACCGCAACTTTTATTTTATGAAACTTAGCGAAACAATGGATTTTATATACAATAGCTTAAATGAATCAGCTGATGTGATCTTCGGTACGACAACTGATGAAACTTTACCTATCGATTTTATTTGGGTGACTCTCATCGCCACTGGATGTGAAAAAATAGCTATGATGGCGGCTAACAATGTTTACTATGGAATGACCCCTATTAGTTTACAATTTGTCAACTTTTTAAATCATTATAAAAGCTCTCCTGTAATTATTTTCCTCAGTATATGAAAAACCTCTTTCAAGCCAATTACTGCCCTTCCTCTTTTTCATATTACAGATAAAGTTGAACTCTCATCAACTTTTTGCCCTCCCCTCCTATCTACTGCTATCTTTTCTTAAAAGATTTAATCAGGAGTACATATGAAGATACACCTAGACCTTGATAGTTATTTTGTGAGTGCAGAGAGGACTCGGTATCCTCATCTTGTAGGTAAAAATGTTGTGGTCGCTAAAGGTAGTGATAAAAAAATATTCTCTA
>JAVHOA010000054.1:0-3024 GCA_036169815.1 Sulfurimonadaceae bacterium | reverse complement strand
GTCGCTGAAAAAAGAAGATTTTGACGTTTTTTTGGTAAAACAGCAAGGATTTTTTTAATATCATTGATAAATCCCATATCAAGCATTCTGTCTGCTTCATCGAGGATTAAAAACTCAATATTTTTGAGGTCAATCGTTTTTTGTCCCATGTGATCTAAGAGCCGCCCTGGCGTAGCAACGACAATATCCATACCTCCTTGCAACGCTTTTATCTGTGGATTGATGCTTACACCGCCAAAAATGACGCATGATTTAAAAGGCATATATTTGCCATACGTTGCAACACTCTCACCTACTTGAGCGGCGAGTTCGCGTGTTGGTGTGAGGATTAAAGCACGCAGATTGTGACCTGATTTTTTGTTTTGAGAAAGCAGTTCAAGCAGTGGCAGTGTAAAACCAGCTGTTTTGCCTGTCCCTGTTTGCGCACCTGCTAGCACATCTTTTTGACTCAAAATAACAGGAATTGATTGTTTTTGAATCGGGGTTGGCTTTGTGTAGCCTTGATCTTGGATCGCTTTTAAAAGTGGAGCGCTAAGCCCTAATGATGTAAATGACATAGTATGATGTCCCTTGTGTATCAGCCCGCTGGAAGTGACCATGTAAACCTTTACATGATGCAAGTGTCGATTTAGGCTGGAAAAATATGTTTATATAGAAGAATAAAAACGAAGTCAGTTGTGAACCGAAGCACAAATAATTTTGCGTATTATAGCCAAGTAGGCTAAGGTTTTAGGTACAATTTTAAAATTTTAAAGGGCGTGTATGAATAACTATGATCTCATTGTCATTGGTGGCGGTGCGGCTGGAATGTGTGCCGCTATCAAAGCCGCGCGTGATGGCAAAAGTGTACTTTTACTAGAAAAACTCTCCAAACTTGGTGCCAAACTCAAAGCAACAGGCGGAGGCAGATGTAACCTCACAAACACCCTTAACAATGAAGATTTTATGGCTCGTTTTGGACGCAATGGACGCTTTATGCGTGATGCGCTCGCCCTTTTTGATCATCATACATTGCAGCAGTTTTTTAACCAAATCGGCGTAGAAACGCACGCACCAGATGGATTTCGCATCTTTCCTATTGGGCATAGTTCTCAAACCATTTTAGATGCACTCGAAGAGGAATTGAAACGCTTACATGTAAGGGTTTGCTGCTCACAAAAAGTTACTCAAATTACCGCTAAACGAGACGCACAAAACAGTTTACATGTAAGCGGTGTTACAACAGAAAAAGAGAGTTTTTTTGCACCAAATAGCATCATTGCAACTGGCGGTCTTGGGTATCCGATGCTAGGCGCGCAGGGAGATGGATATACTCTTGCGATGGCGCTTGGACACACAACGACCGAGCTTTTCCCTGCGATGATGCCACTTCTCGCAAAAGAGAGCTGGACGGAGAACTGCCGTGCAGATACTATCGCAAAAGTAGAACTTCGAGTGAATCTGAAAAAATACACAAAACTCAAAGCCATCGGCGATCTCATCTTTACAAAAAATGGGATTCGTGGCCCTGTTGTGCTTGATTTTGCTCGAGAGATTACGCCACTTTTAAGTGAGCTTGGCGAAGTGCCCATCATTGCCAAACTTACAAAAGGGATGAACGAAGATGCGATGCTTTCTCTCTTTAAAAGTGCAAGTGCAAAAAACCCAGTTATCAGCATAGAGGAGAGTTTAAAGCCTCTTTTGCCCGCTGCTCTTGTTGGTGAACTTTGCAAACTCTCAGGTATTGAAGCCTCTATGCAATTTTCTAAAATCGAGGGCAAATCTCGTGATAAGCTCATCAAAATCCTCTGTGCGACACCACTGACAATCAGCGGACATGAAGGGTTTAAGATGGCGATGATCACACGCGGAGGAATCTCGCTTAAAGAGATTAACCCTCAAACTATGCAAAGCAAGCGCGTCCAAGGCTTATATTTTTGTGGAGAAGTGATGGACATCGATGGTCCATGCGGAGGCTACAACCTGCAATGGTCCTTTTCAAGTGGCTATTTAGCAGGCTCTTTAAATTAAAGAATACAAAAGATAACTGCTTGCAAACGAGAAAAGTATCCCATATCCAACAATGGCAGAGCTCAGTTTTGGAGCCAAACCTACCATAGATGCCATAGCGCCTGCTGTAATCATAGGTGCCATCCCCGCTTCTAAGATGGCTACATGTGAGGCTTCATTATCCCATCCAAAAAGTTTTGCCACCATTACCGCAACCAAGGGAGCTAGCAGCAGTTTTACAAAAAGTGAGACACTAAAGGGCTTGAGTTCCTCTTTGCTAAGTCGCAGTTTCAAGGTCAATCCAACAGCCACGAGAGCAACGGGAACGATAGTGTTTGAAAGTGTTGTAAGCACTTTGAGTATGGGCGCATCAAACTCCGCACCAAGCAGCATTAGCGCCACCACAAGCGCCATAAATGGAGGAAACGAGACTATCTTTGTAAGAATTATTTTAAAACTTACCGTGCTTGTGTGCGAATAATAAGCGACAATAAAAGTTCCATACAAAGCAAAAGCCAAAAAAGTCCCAAACTGATCATAAATCATAATATAGGGCAAGGCGGTCTCACCCAAATAGGCATGAATGATGGGAATGCCTAAAAATGAGGAGTTTGTCAAAACAGATACAAGCATTAAAGAACCCGTTACCTCTTTGTTAAATCCAAAAAATCGACTCAAAAAGAGCGTAAAGATGGCACTGACACCCATCACAATCCAAGCAATCACCACAGGAATAAGAAGTTGCTCATTGATGCTGAGTTTTGGTACTTGCAAAAGAATCATCGCAGGAAGTGAAATATAAATGACAAACTGGTTGAGTGTTTTCGACGCATCTTGTGAAAAAATCTGAAATTTCCCAATCCCATATCCAAACACTAAACACAAAAAAATCAGTATAAAATTTTCCATATTTTTTTAGACCCTTTTCATAAATACCAATTTTTGAGTCGGCAAATTTTATTTTTTTAGCTTTTGTCGATTTTTGCAATGTAGTTTTGAAAATTGTTCCAACGAGGCGCAATAAGGCTTTCATCT
>JAVHOA010000053.1:0-14835 GCA_036169815.1 Sulfurimonadaceae bacterium | reverse complement strand
CTAAAATTAACCTTTTGTAAAGCCGATATATGAGTATAATAAGCAATAATAATTTTTACAAAATTTTGAGTACTTTTTTATAGTGCTCTTTTTTAACAAGATGCTCACAAATGGTGAGTGGAAAATCCTAAGGAGGATATAATGAAAACTTGTTGTCATGCTCGTGAGAGTGGGAATCCATTTTTTAAATTTATGTTACGGTTAGCCACCGTTATCGGTGTCGGGATGGTTTCTACTCTTAGCTATGCTGATCCGCTACCAAGTGATTGTGGTTATTTTGTGGATGCAGTCTCGACGAGAGATAGTTGCCCTAGTGCTTCAACGATTACACTCCATAATAGTGCTCAAATTATTCAGAATCCAGATTCCGCATTGGCTACATGTAATGTAGTAAACAATGATGGAGGCAATGAAGCGTCCTCTTGTGGGAGTGGTGATTGTAGTGCGGCTCCTGGAAATAGTAAGCCCTTAACTATTGAGTATGACAAACCTCCTACAGCTGCTTCAAAAGTGAGTGTGAATGCAACTCCAAGTAATGGCAATACAGACTTTACAGTTAATGGTAACAAGACGTTAACTGCAGATAAATATAAAGGGATTACATTTGATTATAATGGAGTAGGAAAAACCGCTACATTTGAGCAAACTGCTAATAATAAACAAACACTTACTGTTAATACAATTAGCAGTGCGTGGAATGTATTGTTTAAAGATAATGAAGATATTAAGATAGGGTCAATACAAGGGGCCGCTTACACTCCTCCTATGAGTCTCAAAAACAGTGGAATATCTAGCAATATTGAGATTAAGAGTCTAAAATACGCATCACAATCAAGTGTAAATTTGAAAGCTAGCACAGCGATTAAAATAGAAACATTTGAGATGACAGACCATGCAACGGTCAATCTTGAATCTAATACAATTCAAATAAACGATTTTACTGTAACAGGAAGTAGTAATATAAATCTAACTGCATCCACCTCTATTGAGATGAAAACGTTAAGTGTTGCTCGAGGTGCATCAGCCATTACTATTCGGACTCCTATGTTGCGACTTGATTCTTTATATGTTACTGATGCTTATGATGGTCTTGCCAATATTACTATTTACGCGGACACTATCGACATTGGAACGCTTGATATGGGACAAGGGGCTAGTGTCACTATCTTGCCATATACTTCAGGAGGTCAAGTTACTTTTAAATCCAATAATATTACTGCCTCTTCAAGTAGTGAATTGGTGCTAGCTAGCGGTGACTATTATATGGATAGTTTTAATGTTCCAGGGACAAGCAATGCAAGCTCAGTGCGTGCCAAAGATTCAGACCAAATTGTTAATTTTTATATTAATGGTGATTTTCTTCCAGGAAATAACCCAGGCATCAACAGCGCAGGCAATAATGGCAACTTCGGAGCACTTCCTCCGACTAATTTTAGATTATTTATTAATGGGGGCTTAAATACAGGTGGTGGTGGAACAACGTTGAATGCAATTATTTATGTTGAAAAAAATGTTGTATTGGGAAACCCTACGTATGTTAAAGGAGCCATTTCAGCACAAAATAATGTCGATATAGGAACAGGATCTCAAATTTACTATGACAACAATATTGCTAGCCACACTTATGCTTCTTGCCCAAATCCTCCGCCTCCACCTGCAACCGTTAGTACTATGGATATTATTGAGGCAACGTCTTATGCTACTGCTGGAAATTATGCAAATGCAAATAAAGCTATTTTTACAAAAGTTGTCAATAAACCGTTTAACTTAGAAGCTGTACATTTAAACTCCTCAGGAAATGAAGCTCCATATGATGGTACTACTACTGGTAACAAAACAATGGATATGCTAGTCACTCTTTATACCTCTGATCCTGAAACTTGCACCCAAGATAATCAGCGCATTTGGACAGGACTCTTAGCGCACAATACTTCTCACATTACGGCAACAATAGATGGAACAAGCAATACAACTACACAAAGTTATTTATTGACAAATGCGAGTAAAAATCAAAAGATAAGAGCTGAATTTATAGATTATGCCACTTTATTATTGGCGACAAGTGCAGAGCAGTCTTGTTTAACAAGCAGTTTAACAAGCAGTTTATGCCTTGTTCCTGCATGTTTCAATGATGGAAGTAAAATTTTACAAACTTTTCCAAATGCAAATCAAGCGTTGCTAAGCAAATGTATCAATGGTGATGGCACAACAGGAGCAAAAGCTCCATGCGATTCAAGTGCCTATAATGGTAATTGCGGCGGCAAAAAAGCAACCATATCTCCAGAAAAATATAATAATAATCTTGGGTGTGCACAATGTATTGCAGATGCAGCCAACATGAATAGCTGTGCCACAGATAATTTTGCCATCCGTCCTTCTTCCTTTAAAGCTTTTGGACAAAATCAGTTTAAAAGAGCGGGAGAAGATTTTAACCTTACAATCAAAGCGCTTGATGAAGCTCAAGCAGCTAAAGTATCAGGTCTTGCTAATAATGTTATTGGGGTTGCGGACTACAATGAATCTCTAAGTTCTCTTAATATCACCTCGGTTCCTTTAAATGAAACAAACACGAGTATCTCTACGAGCTGCCCGCATACGGGAAATTTTACTCTCAACAATAGTAGCAATAATTTTGAAAATGGAGAAGTGAATGCGACTATGAATTTTTCTGAAACAGGTATTATTGATATTAGTGTGAGTGAAAAACCTGGAAGCGAATTTGCGCTTATTGACCAGGGTGACACGCCAGGTGATCAACGCTACATCACTCCATCTTCAATAGTTTACAATCTTGATGATATCAGTCAAAATGCACTTTCTGCCTTCATTCCATATACCATTGAAACAAGTGCTTCTGTGACTTCAAGTGGAAATAAAGATTGGCTTTACATGTATAACCCAAATGCAACGTGGGCAGATCTAAAAAATATGTCAGCAAAACTTAACTATCGCATTACAGCTAAAAACAAACAGGGAGCTACAACACAAAATTTTACAAAAACCTGTTTTTTTAATACAAGTGCACCTATAGTTGATGGCCTGAAAAAGAACACTACTTTTGATATGTTTTTAGACCTAAAATTAAAAGGAAGCAATACACAAAATGAAAAACTCTCATTTTATGTTGAAGATAGCCAAATAAACTCTGCTATTTGGATGCAAAACCCAATGGCGGATATAAACAATACAATTCTCTCTCATCGACATTTTGTATATCCAGCTAATTTCCTTGATGGGGAAAGTAATACAACGGTTTACTTCAATATTGATCGCAATATAAGTAAGAGTGTAAACCCTGTAAAAATCACTTTTATCGATGCCAATACATCAACCTCTTGGATGAGTAATCCAGGGGCAACAAATAACTTTGTGGGAACAACATTTGCAAATATTAGCAAAAACTTCCTCTACAGCAGAACCCACGCTCCACGATATAGATTTACAGGCAATAGTGGAGATGCTAAGATTTACTATGAAACCTATTGTGATAAAGATGGAAATAAAACGCTTTTGCCAAGTGGCAGTATCGGAAGTAGTGACTCCGTTGGATGGTATCTCAACACTTCACATAATACATCGACTGATGGAAGTATTACAGATATTACAGAAAAAAGTGCCTTACATGTAAGTGATACACCTCTATCTAATAGTTCTGGTATAAGTACGACAAATTTGACTTATGATGCAGCAAATGGTTATCCATATAAAACAACTATGCAAGTGACACCATCAAGCTGGCTTATCTATAATCCATACAATGCAAATGCTTTGACAAATGATTTTGAAGTGGAGTTTTATGGAAGTGGTAATAACTGGACTGGTATCAATGGTGCCAAAGATACATCAGGCGCATCAACGACACAAACAACCACAGATTCAGATGCAGCAACTGTAACAAATAAAAGGATTCTTTGGTGAGACGTGGTGCTTTTACGCTTATAGAGCTTATCTTTGCCATTATCATCATTGCGATTGTCGTTATGTCTATGCCTTTGATGATGAAGACCAATGAAGAAGCCATCGAAGCTAATATCGCTCAAGAAGCCATTTTTGCCTCATCAGCAAAGATGATGCAGGTGCTAAGCTACCCTTGGGATGGCAATGCAACAGATAGCACAAATCCAAATACTTATGGAAAAGTGGTTGATATTACAGGTGTTAACTCTGATTACAACAGAAGTAATTCAAATGGTGACAAAAACATATCTAGCAACTATCGTGTAGGCCACATTCAACAAGACAATCATAGACGATTTCATGATTCGTCATTGGCGAGTACGCATCAAGTCAATTCGTCATTAACTTCAAGCTCAAATCCAACCGCGCTCAACAATGCCAAGCAAAATAATGTTACTCTAAAAGTTGCTACAGTTGCGGCAACTCAAGGAAGCACAACTGGATACAAAAATGCTTATAAAATGGATGTTAATCTCAGTTTTGTACCAGATGCGCCCAGTAGCACTTTTAACTTTGCAAGTGAAGGAACTGCAACGACATCGAATATGAAACTCATCAAAGTAGCAATCAAAAATGCTGATGGCGACCCTATCACTGTTTTACGCTCATATAGCGCAAACATCGGCGAGTTTGACTTCGCAAAAAGGAGATTTTGATGCAGCACCTTCGCAGAGCTTTCACGATGATAGAACTTATTTTTGTCATTGTTGTCATGGGTATTCTTGCAAAGTTTGGCGTAGAATTTTTAGTACAAGCATACAATGGATATATTTTCTCCTCGGTTCAAAACAGACTCCAATCGCAAACAGAAATCGCACTTGAGCAGATTGCAAATAGATTGCAGTATAGAATCAAGCCCTCGATAATCGTAAGAGATAATGATAATTTTGCTAACTTTAGACCTTTGGCTAATGCGCAAAACAATGGTAAAGAAACTATTTTAGAATGGATAGGCTATGACATCGATGGTCTGCGTGGCGATGGAAATGTAACCAACAACAAACCAACATGGAGTGGTTTTATAGATCTTAAAAGCAGTACGGCAACCACTCTCAACTCCTTAGAAACCAATGCAACTGCCATCACAGATATGATTCAAGCTCTTTCTGGTGATACAGCGCTTAGTATCGCCAACAGCGCTCTCTTTTTCGTAGGTGGAAACGCTGACATACAAAAATTTGGCTGGGCGGGGAGTGGCATACCTATATCTGATCAAAGCTTCTCTATGCATCCAATAACAAGCGGAACAGGAAGTACCCTAACCACGCCTACTTTTGTAGGCAACGACGTTTATGAATACTACCAACTCGCATGGAGCGCCTATGCGCTTGTTTGGAATGGAGGCAACTCTAACAATACAAATTTTACGCCCTCTTTAGATGACAATACAAGCACTTCACTCTTTGGATATGTTCTTCCATCCCCAATCACATCGGGAACACAAAATGGCCAATGGAGGCGAATATCTGCCAATCATTATGCGGTGAAGATTGAAAATAAAGATATAAATTTCACATATATTCCAAGCGATGGGAGCTTTACATGTAACACCGCAGACGCCATAACAGGCGCTATTTGCAAAAGGTTGATCAATTGAAAACAGTGAGTAAGAAAGCTTTTACAACCATAGAGCTTATTTTTGTCATCGTTATCCTTGGCATCTTAGCCACCGTTGCGATTCCAAAGTTTATGAGTACGCAAAATCAAGCTAGCGAAGCAAATGTAAAAGAGCAGATTCAAGCTATACGTGCATCGATTCACTCAGAAAAGATGCAACGCATCGCTCCAGATAGTAATGGCACCAATGATGGCAACCTCACTCTTTACTACAATTATCGTCCATGGGAAGGACAAAAATATACCGATGGCAATAGTTCGCTTATTATGCAAAATGTCGATACCTTCCAGTACAGAGCAGTTGGCGATCTCATAAAAGTCCAGCTTTGTGTTAAAGATGGCAATATCTCAAGCGATGGAGGGTATAGCGTATGCAAAGAAAAAACAATTTTCTAAACCCTTTAAAAAAACGTGGATTTGCGATGATTATGGCGATTATTCTCATTGTAATTCTCTCAACTATTATGGCATATACACTGACTTTAACCTCGCAAACAACCAAACAAACGGGCGATCTTTACTTGCGTGAACAAGCTGTGTTGCTCTCTCAAAGTGCCGCTGAATATGCGCTACTTGCAATCTCTGGACACAATCGTGGGGCGGGTGGAAATACAAATTGTTTAGGAAGGATAGCAGCAACATATCCGAACGCAGCAAATCCAATTTTTGATATCAATGTAACCATCGGATACATTGGAATTGGTTGTCAAAATTTATTAGATGATTACAATGAAAGTGGGTATGACTACATTCCAGCCATCACAACCCCAGAATCAAATGGAACAGTTTTACTAGATATAACAGTCTCTACCCCTGAAGGAAGCACTATCTCAACAGAACCCATCCGATATTTCAGACGCACAATGCAAAAACTATAATCAATTACTTTTTCCGTGATATAATCCTAGTATTCTCAATTTAAAGGATTTACTATGAATATATCACTTGTAGGACGTCATGTAGAACTTACAGACCCTATCAAACAACACTTAAACAGCTCCATAGAAACACTCAAAAAATTTCATTTAGATATCATCTCTGTCACCGCGGTAGCATCAGCCAATGAGCGTAAAGGCAAAGTAGGCGTAAGCGTTGAGTTTACCATAAACCTTGCATCAAAAAACTCTGTCGTTATCAAACAAAACGAAACAGACCTCTATGCTGCCATCGATATGGCGATTGAACGTGCGCAAAAAGCGCTTCGCCGTATGCACGACCGTGAAGTAGATCACCATAAAGTTGGTATCAATGAGATTAAAGCACAAGCAAATGCAGGTATCAATATTCAAGAAGAAGCGCAAAAAGAGGAGGATGAGATCGTTCCCGTAGAACTTGAACTCTACAAACCTCGTGAAGTCGCAGAAATGCTCGAAGAGCTCAAAGAGAGTGGAAAGATGTTCACAATTTTCTTAGACCACGAGGGCAAAACACGTGTTTTATACAAAAGAAATGATGGACGTTTTGGACTCTATTAAAAAAATTAATCCTTACATGTAAAGCAATTATGCCTTACATGTAAGGCTCTTTTATTCTCTTTTTACTTCAAAATCCCAAATCCTCTTTCACTCTTTTCACTATCTCACTATCTTCGCCAAGATCGATCCATTTATATTGCGATCCGCTTTGGTTGATTCCTTTTAAAAGATCCCCACTTTTACGAAACTTGAGATCTAGTTCTGCAATATCAAACCCGCTTTGCGTTTTGCAAAACTGCTCAAGTCGCTCTGATTTTTCTTGATAGGTAAAAAGATGACAATACCCTTTGAGCCCCGTTCTGCTGACTCGCCCACGCAGTTGATGCAAAGTGGAAAGCCCTAGCCGCTCCGCTCCGACAATGACAACGCTCGTGAGTAGCGGCAATGAGATACCAACCTCTACAACGGTAGTTGCGATAAGAATATTGCCTTTTTCTCTAAACTCAAGCAAAACTTTTTCTTTCTCTTTATCTTTTCCATGCGTTACATAGACATCTTCAAACCGCTGCTCCCAAAATGCTCTCGCCTCACTGATACTTTGATAGGCAAACGCCTCACTCTCTTCAATAAGCGGATAAACTAAAAGTACCTGATGCCCTGCTGTAATTTCACTTTTTATATGTTCCAAGAGTGTTGCAAAATCCTCTTTATGGATTACTTTGGTCGTAATATCTTTTTCAAATGGAGTTGAAGTGATGAGACTGACATCGATATGCGCGGTTTGTATCATCGCTTGCGTACGTGGGATCGGTGTTGCGCTAAACTGTAAAAAATGTGCTCGTCTCTCGCCGCTACTTACAAGTTTGTCAAGCATATTTCTCTGCACTGTTCCAAAACGGTGCTGTTCATCGATCATCACAAGGGCGATTTCTGGCAACTCTCTATATAAAAGTGCGTGTGTTCCGATGATGAAATCATACGCACTCAAATCAATTTTTGCTGTTTTATTGGTAACTAACACGGTTTTTACAGATGGTAAAAACTTCAAAGCCTCTTCATAGAGTTGATTTGCTAAGAGTGTTGTTGGTGCCATTAATACCGCTCGATGTGGACGCGCCATCATCACAGAAGCGAGAATCACCATCGTTTTTCCACTTCCAACATCTCCAACGATGAGTCGTTTGCTCGCCCTCTCTTTTGCAAAATCTTTTTTGATATCCTCTATGGCACCAAACTGTTCATCCGTCAAAGTAAAAGGCAAAGAGCCGCTCCATAACTCATAAGCGCTTGTCAGTTTTTGTTTGCTTGGATACTCTTTTCTTTTTTGTGCTAACTGTCGCATGTGATTGTAGAGTTCTAAGTATTTGAGTGTTTCAAGATGTTGCGATAAAAAACTCGATTTTGGCTTGATTGTCATGCTTTCTTTTGGAAAATGAATTGCAAGAATCTTCTTTATAATCTCTTGGGGCAAGCCCTCAGATGCTAAGTTTTCATAGCACAAATGTTTTTGCATCAAACGGCTCATTGTGTCGCTACGCAGGGGAGTTTTATATTTTGGAGTGATACCCGTTGGATTGGTTACTTTTTTTGGCTGAGAAAGCGTGCAGTGCCCTTGAGCGCAGTGAATAACTCCATAAAGATAGTAGCGTTCACCGACAAGAAACTGGCGCAACATGTAGGGTTTTGGCTTGAAAAAAACTGCTTCCATTGTGTGAGAAAAGTTGTGTGCATAAAGAGTGATTTTGATCGAAGAGGGTGTGCGTACGACTGCGTTTACTGTGGCATCTACGAGTTGAGAAACGCCTACATGTAAGCTTGCATCCAAAAAAAGATTTTCATAATCATGTGGGATCAAGAGCGCAAGATCAAGGATTGAGGTTACACCCAACTTTTTAAATCTTGCTTGATCCTCTTTGTCTAGTTGCATCGCCACTCCTTCATTTTATAATGCTACATTGCATTTGTAAAGATGAAGATTTGTATTGCAAATTGCAATACTATTTTGTAACAACCGCATAAGAAAGAGAGAGAATCTCTTTATGTTTTTTGATATACTCGTTGAGATTGCTGAGCTTCAAATTGTTAATTTTTTCTAGCTCTTTTTGAGAAGAACCAAGCGCTTCTCCTTTATAAAACTCCATAAAAGTGCGAGAAAGACGCTGAGAAAGCGTCTCCACACGAAGCGGTTCACTTCCTAAAAGAAACTTTTTAGTTTGATCGAGTTCCTCTTGAGTCACACCTTTTTTAACAAACTCTTCAAAAACAGTTTTTACAGTCGCTTTTGCATCATCGAGTGATTCTAGTTTGGTTTGCAAATAGCCACTCATAGTGGAACTTGATTTATTAATAGAAACACGCGCGTATGCAGAGTACGCAAGCCCTTTTTTGACACGAACCTCTTCCATAAGTCTGCTTCCAAAACCGCCAGTTCCAAGGATATAGGTTGCAACTCTTGCTTTGTAGCTCTCTTTATCGCCTACATGTAAGGCGTATGGAGCACCAAAATATAAGTACGCTTGCTGCGTCTCTTTTTTGATGATTTTTTCTTTTTGCAAAGCTGAAGTTGCATAGTATTTGACTGCTGATGGTTTGCCAACTTCGAGGTTTGAAGCAAGTTTATAGGCTGCTTTTTTTGCTTCTTCTAGCGTTAAATCCCCACCGATAACAATAATGAGGTTTGTTAGCACAAGGTGTTGTTTTAAAAATCCCTCCACCTCTTTGAGTTTGATTTTTTTCACACTCTCAAGCGTTCCTAAATCTGGCAAAGCTAAAGGTGTGCCCTCAAAAAGAAGCGATTTGAGGCTATTATCGGCCACATAATCAAAATCATTGGCTTTAGCACTCAAAGTTCCAATAAGATCCATTTTCACTTTTGAAAGCGCTTTTTTTGTAATGTTTGGTTCTTTTAAAAGAGCGCTAAAAAGTTTTGAACCCTCGCCAAACTGATCTTTGAGCGAGCCATACTCCATGACAAAAGTCTCAGAGCCAACGACAGAACTCAGCTGAATCGCTTTTGAATCAAGCGCGTTTGCAAAACCATTACTTCCAAGAGAAAGTGTTCCCTCGTTCATCATTTTTGAACTTATTTTTGCAAGGCCTGCTGTTTTTGGCGTATCTGTGATTGTGCCAGTCCCCTGAAATACAAGCTGCATCGAAACAATCGGTAATCGCTTTTCTTGTTCAAAAATAAGCGGGATTTTCACGCCCTTTACCTCAATAGTATTCACTGTTGCTGCCATTATCACCTGTCCTAAAAAAAATAAAATCATTATATATTTCATACTGCAAAAATCTCCAATGTCTCATACGCAGTATTTCTCACCGCAGGAATCTCACCAATATCACGTATAAGTTCGATCATCTGTTCTTTTGCCATACGAAACCCTGCGCCCGCACTTTTTACGACGTTTTCTTCCATCATTGTAGAGCCCAAATCATTGGCTCCAAAGTTGAGTGCCATTTGCCCGATGTAAGGGCCTTGTGTCACCCATGAACTTTGGATATTTGGCACATTATCTAAGAAAAGTCGAGCGACCGCCAAAAGGCGTAAATAGCGGTTTGGAGTCTGTTTTTCCATATCGGGAATCAGGCGAAGCAGCTCAGTATTTTGTCCCTGAAAACTCCACATGATAAACGCTCGAAACCCACCTGTTTCATCTTGAAGATTGCGAACCATCTCTAAGTGATCGAGAATCTCTTCATCTGTTTCAATGGTGCCATACATCATGGTAGCAGTCGATTTGATGCCGAGTTTATGCGCTTTTCTATGGATATCCACCCAAACTTCAGAGTCTATCTTTTTTGGTGCAATAATGTCACGCACGCGATCAGAGAGTATCTCAGCTCCCGCTCCAGGGATGGAAGCCAAACCCTTTGCATGTAAGCGCTCAAGCACCTCTTCAACACTGATGCGTGAAACCTTTGCAATAAAATCGATCTCGATGGAGGAAAAACCATGAATGGTGATGCTTGGATATTTTGTATGGATATGTTCTACTAAATCCTCATACCACTCGATTTTGAGTTTTGGATGCACACCGCCTTGAAAAAGTATCTGCGTTCCGCCGATGGCGAGTAACTCTTCTATCTTGGCATCGATCTCATCAAAAGTGAGTATATAGGCATCCGCATCTTTTTCATGACGATAAAAAGCACAAAACTTACAATCAACCCAACAGATATTTGTATAATTAATATTTCTATCAATAATAAAAGTTGTGATTCCATCGGGATGGAGCTCTTTTTTACGAGCGCTTGCCATACGTCCAAGCTCTTTTAAGTCCGCTTCGCGAATCAGTTTGAGCGCTTCTTCTTTTGTCAATCTTTTAAACATTGTTATGCGTCTTTATCTTTTGAAATGGAATCTAAAACACCATTGATAAATTTTGGAGATTGCTCTGTTGCAAACGCTTTAGCAACCTCGATTGCCTCATTGATAACCACAGCAGAATCAAGCTCACTAAACAAAATCTCGTACGCACCTAGTCTCAGTGTCGCACGTTCTACAGACCCCAGACGCTCAAAATCCCAATCTTTTAAGTGTTTTACAATCGCTGCATCCACACGAGGAAGATTTTCCATTACTCCATCAAAAAGAGTGATTGCAAAATCTCTTTGTTTATTGCGAATCTTTTTCTCTTCTAAAATCTCATCGCTATACTCGGCAATATTTCCATTTCCAAGATCAAATGCGTACAATAGGCTTACAACCGCCATTCTGGCTTGATGACGTGTCGCCATTAGTTTATATTCTCAAAAAGATCTAACATCTCAATCACTGTTGTCATCGCTTCAAACCCTTTATTTCCCGCTTTTGTTCCCGCACGCTCAATAGCTTGTTCGATTGTGTCTGTTGTAAGCAGTCCAAATGAAACTGGTTTTTGGTATTTTAAGCTCATAGACGCGATACCCTTTGTTGCCTCTGCTGCAACATAATCAAAGTGCGGAGTTGAGCCACGAATCACCGCACCAAGCGCACAGATTGCATCATATTTTCCACTTGCAAGTAGTTTATCTACAACCATTGGAAGTTCAAATGCTCCTGGAAGCAATACATGTGTTAAATCTGCATCATCTCCACCATGACGAGCAAACGCATCTTTTGCGCCCTCAACGAGTCTATCTACTATAAAGTGATTCCATCTTGTACTTACAATCGCGATTTTTTTGCCATTTGTGACTTTAAGTCTGCCTTCTATTAACTGCATCTTTTCTCCTTAGATTTCTTGAATTTTTTTAATTTTTGCAACGAGCGTTTGGAGCTCATCGAGTTTGATCATATTTGGTCCATCACTCAGAGCGATGCTTGGATCAAAATGGGTTTCAAAAAAGAATCCATCTACACCGACAGCCGCAGCAGCACTTGCCAAATAGGGCACCATTGCACTGTCACCGCCTGTTTTTCCACCCAAAGCTCCAGGCATCTGCACCGAGTGCGTTGCATCAAAAATGGTTGGTGCAAACGCACGCATGATAACAAGCGAGCGCATATCTACAACGATATTACCATAGCCAAAAGAGCTGCCTCGCTCACAGAGATACACGCCATATTTTTGTGAATTTTCAAAGCTTACTTCATGACATCCACGAGTTTGGAGGACTTTTGCCACAGAGTATTGCATATCGGGCGGATTGATAAATTGCCCTTTTTTGATATTGACCTCTTTTGTTGTTTTGGCACATGCGACAAGCAAGTCTGTCTGACGGCACAAAAACGCGGGAATTTGGAGCATATCGACCACTTGGGCAACTGCTGCTACTTGACACGATTCATGCACATCGGTGACAACTTTATACCCAAAATCATTTTTAACTTTCTCTAAAATACGAAGCCCTTCATCCATCCCAAGACCACGAAAACTTTCAAGTGAAGTACGATTTGCTTTGTCAAAACTTGATTTAAAGTAAAAATCGATTGTTGAATCGTTTTGATAAATTTCGAGTGCTTTTGCAATTTTGAAGATATTTGCTTCACTCTCGATAACACAAGGACCAGCTAGTAGTTTCATCTGTTTGCCTTATAAAAAAGTGGGTGATTATAACATAAGCACCACCATGTAACATAAATCATTTCTCTTTTGCCACCAAAATTCCAGCCATCACGACCAAAACTATCCCTGTTGTTGTTACAATAGAAGGCAAGGAATCCCCCAAAAAAAGTCCAATAACAATGGAAAAAGGGATATTTGCATAACTTACCGCGCCAATAATCCCCGCTTTTGAAGCGCCGTATGCTTTTGTCATATACACCTGTGCCAAAGTGGCTAAAAGTCCCATTGCGATGATGTAAAACCACACGACACCATGGGGCATTACAAATTCACCCAGCATAAAATCAAGCTCTGGAATGCTTACATGTAAGGACAAATAAAGCAAAAAAAGCGGTCCAAAGGTCCCAACACTCATAAAAGACAAGACAATCGCGCGGGTATCATAATATTTTTTGAGCTCACGCACCGAGGTGTACGCAAGGGCTGCTCCTATGCCGCTAAAGATTCCCAAAAGATCATATTTGCTAAAATTCCATCCGCTTGGTTGGGCTATCAAAATAATGCCGACAAAGCCTACAAAAACTGCAATCCACGCCTTTAAAGAGAGTTTTTCACTTAAAAACAGCCACGCAAAAATGGCCGTAAAAATAGGAGAGGTTTTAGAGTATGTCATGGCATCTCCAAGTGAGATATGCGCGATATTGTAAAAAAATGCAAGCAGTGCAATAAATCCCATAAAACCGCGAAAAAAGAGTAAAAATGGTCGGCCGCCAATGCTTTTTAGCGGGGATTTTAAAACTGCAAATCCTATGAGAAGCACGCCAAAAACATTTCTAAAAAACACCACTTCTAACGAGCTCATATGCTGGCTTGAAAGCTTGGCAAATGCACCCATAATGGCAAATAATAGCGATGCAAAAAGCATATATTGCACACCAGAATCAATTTTAAGTTCTATTTTCATGGGCAAAATTATAACTCTATTAACTTCATTTGCCTATAATTGCCCATTATGCAAACAATAAATAAGGAGCATTTCAGTGAGTACACTCATTCTCATACTTTTAGTCGTCGGGGTATTTTTATATCTTTCAAAAGGCTACAAAAATTACACTGCAAATTACCAAGAGCAGTTTAAAAACTTCTCCGTTTCAAAAGAAGCCATAGAAAAAAGCGAGCTTGGAGTTTTTATTGCTCTTGTAGCAAAAGTAGCAAAGGCCGATGGCAGAGTCGATGCGCTTGAAGCCGAACTTGTAGGCAATCTCTTTAGTGATATTTCACGAGTTTTTCCAGAACCAGAGAAAACACGCGATATTTTTAAACAGATATTTAATGAGCAAAAAGAGTTGAGCGATAACATTGAAGCCCTCGCTGCTGCGCTTAAAAAACTTATCGCACGCGATGCACAAAAACAGACACAAATGATGGGATTTTTAATCCAGCTTGCGTTTATTGATGGGGAAATGAGCAGATCTGAAGAGGAGATTCTCATCACAATAGCTGAGGCGATGGAGTTTGATCCAAATCTTTACCATTCTATCTTCTCACAGTTTGAAGCGATGATGAAAAACTACAAATCACCGCAAACCTCGCTCAAAGATGCCTACGCCACACTTGGTGTACATGAAAATGATTCGCTTGAGACAATCAAAAAGGCATACAGAAAACTTGTGCGTGAGTACCATCCAGATATTATCAAAGCGCAAGGAAAAGATGAGAACTACCTCCAAGAAGCAACTGCAAAAACGCAAGAGATTAATGCTGCGTATGAGATGATTAAAAAAGCTAAAAGCTAAATCTGTCCAAGACTATTATTGCATACGCTTTTGGAACAAAGTCCCAAAGGCTACGCTAAC
>JAVHOA010000052.1:7737-14869 GCA_036169815.1 Sulfurimonadaceae bacterium | reverse complement strand
TTAATACTTAAAAAAGTGCTTACATGTAAGCACTTTTGGCATAAATTTTTGTTAATAATTATAAGCTACTTTATAGGTTGGATCATCTTTTGCCTCGACAAAAGTACAGTGCCTGCCTGCTTTGATAAGGAGCTCTTTGCAGTCACGGCTTAAGTGGCGGAGCTGGAGAATTTTTTCTGCATCTTCATATTTTTTAGTGAGGATATTGAGTGCTTCAACGCCTGAAGCATCCATTACACGCGCGTTTTTAAACTCTAAGATAACGCGTTCGCTATCATGTTCTACGTCAAAAATCTCCATAAAATAAGCCGTGGAAGCAAAGAAAAGCGGCCCCTCGAGTTCATAGATTTTTGTGCCATCATCAGTAAAAGTGACCCGTGCTTGGATGCGCGCATGTTTGTAAGCAAAGACGAGCGCAGAGATAATCACACCAGCAATCACAGCAATGGCAAGATCTGCAAAAACAGTGATAAGCGTGACAGACACCACAACAAAAGCATCTTCTCGTGGCATACTTTTGAGGCGAGAAAAACTGCTCCACTCAAAAGTCCCAATGCTCACCATAAACATAATCCCGACTAAAACAGCAATAGGGATAATGTTGAGCAAATCAGTGAGAGATGCGACAAGAATCATAAGTCCAACAGCAGCGCTAACACCTGAAAGCCGTCCCAAACCGCCTGAAGTAAAGTTGATGATAGATTGCCCAATCATCGCACATCCTGGCATACCGCCAAAAACTCCACAACTCATATTTCCAGCGCCCAAGGCGATGCACTCTTTGTTTGCACTGCCTCGAGTTTCGCTCATCTCATCAAGCACCGACAAGGTAAGAAGGGACTCTATAAGCCCAACCATTGCAGCTATAAAAGCATAGGGTAAAACCATAATGAGTGCATCAAAACTCAGTAGGGTGTCTGGAAGATGGAAACTTGGAAGCACGCCTTTAAATGCACTTAAATTTGCCAAATCACCCACAAGTGAAGTGCTTACATGTAAAAGATAAACTCCCAATGTCAGCGCAATAATGGCTACTAATCCAGAGGGAATAGCTTTTGTGAGTTTTGGAAGAAAAAACATAATCGCCATAGTGATGGCAACAAGTGCGAACATGGCATTATCGCCAGCATGAAAAAATTTCAGTTGCGCAAGAGCGATGACAATAGCAAGTCCGTTTACAAAACCATAAATAGCAGGAAGTGGCACAAGACGGATAAACTTTCCAAGCTTGAAAACACCCGCTAAAACTTGAAAAGCTCCCGCCACTAAGGCCGCAAGAGAGATATGCTGCACAATCCCAAAGGCAAGTGCATCGCCGCTCACTCCTTGAGCGATTAAATGTGCTTTAGCCTCTAGGGCAAGTCCGACTAAAACCACAGCCACTGAACCAGTAGCACCACTGATCATCCCCGGTTTACCGCCAAATAGCGCAGTGATAAGACCTAAGATAAAAGCGGTATAAAGTCCTACAATAGGGCTAACATCGACGATAAATGAAAAAGCGATGGCTTCAGGAACTAAAGCGACAGCAACGACAAGTCCCGAGAGGATGTCATTTTTGATATTGGATGTGTTGTATTTTTTGATGTCAAACAAAATCTATTTTCCCTGCAAAGAGTCAAGTTGTTCTTTGACTTTTATCTGCTTGCTTTGTGCATCTTCAAGTGCTTCACGATTTTTTGCTAAAACATCTTCAGGTGCATTGGCGCAAAAACGCTCATTGCCGAGCATTCCCGAGAGTTTATCAATCTCTTTTTGAAGTTTTTCATCCTGTTTTGTCAGTTTTGAGATGATGGAGCTCAAATCGATACTATCTGTTGGGATAAAAGTTTCACAACAATTGGCAATATCACTCACAGAGTTTTCTATTTTGCACTCTGTAAAAATGAGCGTTTCAACTTTTGCAAGTCTTGTGATAAATGGCTCCATCATCGCTTTTGTCGCATCATCAAGATTGTCTATTTTGACATAGGCTTTTTCTATTTTTTGATTTGCTAAGTCCACTAAAACTTTTGCACGTCTAATAGAAACGATGGCATCCATAATAATCTCAAATTTGGCTTCTGCGTCTTCACGTTTACGTGTTTTTGTCGGATATGGCATAATCATAATCGAGTCACTTGTTTCAAGTGATGTACCTGAAAGCTCGTGGTAGAGGTACTCTGTGACAAATGGCATAAATGGATGGAGTAGTTTGAGGGCTTCTTTGAAGATTGCTCCAAGCTCAACGATTGCAGATTTGTCCGCTTTACTCAGTTCAATGCCCCAATCACAAAATTCATTCCATAAAAATCTATAAATTGCAGTGGCTGCGTCGTTAAATTTGTACTCATCAAGCGCTGCACGCACCTCTTTTGTGGCTTGGTTGAGGCGAGAAACCATATATTTTCCAAGCTCAGTTTCAAGGCAAAAACCGCCAAGATCAGGGAAAGTTGCAACATTCATCTGTAAAAATTTTGCCGCATTGTAGAGTTTGTTTGTAAAGTTGCGGTTGAGTTCAAGTTTTTTTGCACTCATTCTTATGTCGCGCCCTTGCGCCGCAGAGATTGCCAAAGTAAAGCGTAAAATATCGGCACTAAATTCATTGACCATATCGAGTGGATCGATGACATTGCCTTTTGATTTACTCATCTTTTGTCCATTTTCATCACGTACAAGCGCATGCAAGTAGATATGTTCAAAAGGAAGTTTGCCTACAAAAGTTTCACCCATCATCATCATACGAGCAACCCAGAAAAAGAGGATATCAAAGCCAGTGATGAGTAGGGCGTTTGGATAGAAATCTTTTAAGTCATTGGACTCAAAAAGTTTGTCCATCTCTGTGTCGCCATTGCCCCAGCCAAGTGTGGAAAATGGCCAAAGTGCAGAACTAAACCAGGTGTCGAGAACATCGGGATCTTGCGTGATATTTGTCGAGGCACATTTTGGACATTCGTGCTCCTCATTTTTAAGACTTGCCCATTCATGCTCGCATTCACCGCAGTAAAATACAGGAATCTGATGTCCCCACCAAAGTTGGCGAGAGATGCACCAATCACGCAAATCACCCATCCAAGCGTTGTAAGAGTTGATCCAATTTGATGGGAAAAATTTTACTTCTCCTGCGTTCGTTTTTTCGATCGATTTGCGAGCGACTTCACTACGTACAAACCACTGTTTTGAAATGTAGGGTTCTACGATATTTTTACATCGGTAACAGTGCCCAACTTGATGTTTATGCTCTTCGATTTTTACGATAAAACCCTCTTCATCAAGACGTTTGACGATAATATCACGCGCTTCAAGGCGCTCTAAGCCCTCAAACTCTCCTGCGTAATGGTTTAAAATCCCTTTCTCATCAAAGACAGTGATAAACTCTAAATCATGGCGTTTTCCAACTTCGTAGTCGTTTTGATCGTGTGCGGGAGTGACTTTAACCACGCCTGTTCCAAACTCCATATCGACGTACTCATCGGCAATAATGGCCACTTCACGATTTAAAAGAGGCAGTTTTATCTTTTTGCCAACAAGCGCTTTGTAACGTGCATCGTCTGGATGCACCATAACCGCGGTATCACCAAAATAGGTTTCAGGTCGTGTCGTTGCAACCTCGACAAAGCCGCTGCCATCGGCAAATGGGTATTTAATATGGTAAAACTTGCCATCGTGATCCTCGTGTTCTACCTCAATGTCTGAAAGTGCGCCATCATGGGTACACCAATTGACCATATAGTTTCCACGAACGATAAACCCTTGATTGTAAAGATGGACAAATGCCTCTTTGACAGATTTTTGAAGGCCTGCATCCATTGTAAAACGCTCTCGCTCCCAAGCGGGACTCACACCCATTTTGCGCAGTTGGCTTGTCATAATACCAGCAGATTCTGCTTTCCATGCCCAAACACGTTCTAAAAATTTCTCGCGTCCAAGCTCCTCTTTTGTGATGCCCTCTGCTAAAAGTTGTTTTTCAACGACGTTTTGCGTTGCGATGCCTGCGTGGTCTGTTCCTGGTTGCCACAATGTTTTATAGCCATCCATTCGTTTGTAACGTGTGATAATATCTTGGAGTGTAAACGTAAGTGCGTGCCCGATGTGCAAACGCCCTGTGACGTTTGGTGGTGGCATCATAATGGCAAAGTTTTTGCCCTCTTGTTGGATCGCCTTATTTCCATCAATCTCGAAATATTTTCTCTCTTCCCAAATCTTATAAAATTTATCTTCTATTTTGCTTGGTTCATATTTGCTTGTTTCACTCTTGTTTTCTGACATAAAAACACCTTAAAATGGGGATTAAAATTGCGCGATTATAGCCAAAGTGATGTGAAACTATGCTTACATGTAGCATGGGTGAAAGGATGGAATAGCTTTTGCTTTGCATGTTTATTAACACTCTGAAGGATAAAACATGAGATATGAAGTAAAAACTGAAATACTAGGATTTGAGAATATTAAAAGTGTCGAGTTTAACGAAATTGATGAGCTCTTTGCTACGATTAAAAGTAGTGATGAACGTGATATCTCATTTTCTCTTGTGAATCCATACCTTTTAAGAGAGTATTCATTTGATGTTCCAAATGCTGCAAAAGTGATGTTGGAGATTGATGAAAACTCGCATGTGCTTGTTTACAATATTATGGTTGTTCAAAACCCTTTAGATGAATCAAAAGTGAACTTTTTAGCGCCTATTATTTTTAATAAAGATAAAGCAATTATGGGCCAAATTGTCCTTCGTGCTTTGGAATATCCAGATTTTGGACTCGCTGAGGCGATTAGCAGTTTTAAAAAAGCTCAATAGTTTAGTTTAGAGGTGCCCTTTAGGTATAATCCGATTCTCAAATAGAAAATTACACATAATACGCTTCGTAAAATTACAAAAAAAGATTTTTTGTGTAATTTTATGAGGTTGTTTTTGGAGTAAAGGATGATACCGCTTGCCACTTTCTCGTCTCAATGATCAGCAACTCTCCGCCGCAACTGCCACTTTTGGGCACAATCTTATTATTGCTTCAGCAGGCACAGGAAAAACATCCACCATCGTTGGGCGCATTGCGCATCTTTTAAAAAACGGCGTCAAACCGCATGAAATTCTTTTACTCACCTTTACTAATAAAGCTGCTTCAGAGATGGTCGAACGCGTGGCACACTATTTTGGTGCAGAGATTGCTACAAAAATAGATGCGGGAACCTTTCATGCTGTGAGTTACAGATGGCTCAAAAAAGAGGATAGAAGAGTTGTTTTAAAACAGCAACGCGAACTTAAAACTCTTTTTAGAAGTGTACACGACAAGCGGAGTTTTTTGCATATTGATGCACAAACTCCCGCTTATGGAGCAAACTATCTTTATGATTTGTATTCCTTTTATCAAAACACCGAAATGACGCTTGATTTTGAGGCTTGGGTTAAACAAAATCAGAGTGAACATGAAGTTTATGCTCTTATTTATGCAGATATAGTCGATGAGTTTGAGGCTTTAAAAGTGCAGTATGGATTTTTAAATTTTAATGATTTACTTTTAAAGATGCGCGAGCTTTGTAAGCAAAAAACGCTTGGATATAAAGAAGTACTCATCGATGAGTATCAAGACACCAATGCACTTCAAGGCACGCTTATCGATGCAATGAATCCAGATTCTCTTTTTTGTGTTGGGGATTATGACCAGAGTATTTATGCTTTTAATGGCGCGGATATCTCTATTATCGGGAATTTCAATAAGAAGTTTGAAGATGCACAAGTGTTTACGCTCAACAAAAATTATCGCTCAACTATCCCCATCCTTTCTCTTGCAAATAAAGTGATCTCTTATAATGAGCGCATCTATCCAAAGGCCTTGGAATTTACAAGAACCGCACCAAATGCGCCGGCTCCAAAACTCATAGCCTATGATGAACTTTTTGATCAGTATCATGGGATTGCTTCTTTTATTGGCAACTCTTTAACCCAGCGTGATGCGATTGCCGTTATCTTTAGAAATAACTCTTCAGCAGATGGCATTGAAGTGGCACTCAAAGAGCTTGGTATCGCTTGTAGAAGAAAGGGCGGAACCAGTTTTTTTGATTCAAAAGAGATAAAAGTTTTGCTTGATCTTTATACACTTTTGATCAATGAATCTGATATGATGGCTTTTATTCACCTGTTTGAATACGCCAAAGGGGTTGGTACTTCTATGGCAAAAGAGATCTATACGGCTCTAAAAACGCTTGGAAATGGCTCACTGTTTTATGGACTTTATGCGCCAGATACAGCCATTGCAAACCCTTTTGAAAAGAGAGTACTCAACCATCAGCTTGGACTTTTTGATGACTTTTTGGAGCTTGGAGCCATTGGACGTTTTGCAAAGCTTGGGTTTGAAGAGCGATTTTTGAAAAATGCTGTACTTAAACATCCAAAACTCACGAAAGAGGGTGCGACATTTTTGCATCTTTTTTATCAGTTGTTTCGAGATCTCAAAGGTGTCAAGCAGCCACAAAGCATCGTAAAAAAGATGGCAGAATCCGAGCTTTACAAGATGATTACGCTCCAACTTGCACAAAAAAGAGCCCAGCAAAAAGATGGCTCTATTGATGAAAAACAGGAAAATGAAGCCAAAATTCGTATCGCAAGAAAAGCAGTTTTACTTCAAGAACTCTCAAAACCCTACAAAGAGCATGAACGCTTTTTAAATGCGATGATTTTAGGTTCGCAAGATCTCACTCAGGGCGAGGGTGTGCATCTACTGAGCATCCACGCTTCTAAGGGTTTGGAATATGAAGAGGTGTATGTCATCGATCTTATGGATGGAAGATTTCCAAATAGAAAATTGATGGCAAGAGGTGGCAATATAGAAGAGGAACGCCGACTTTTTTATGTGGCAGTAACGCGTGCAAAAGATATGTTGTATTTGAGTTTTGCAAAATATGACAAAATCAAAAAAATCGATTTTGTAGCTTCGCAGTTTTTATATGAAGCAGGCCTCATCGCCATAGATGAAACCTATAAAAAACTGGTTAAAAAAGATTCTAAAGAGGAAGAATAGCGCTGTAAGCGTTTTTGTGTTTACATGTAAGCGTTTTTTTGCTTACATGTAAGGCTTTTACCTTCTTCATTGAATTTTTTTTGTGCTTACATGTAAGGCTTTTTATGCTTACATGTAACTCTTTTTATGCTTACATGTAA
>JAVHOA010000052.1:0-7637 GCA_036169815.1 Sulfurimonadaceae bacterium | reverse complement strand
CTTTTTATGCTTACATGTAACTCTTTTTATGCTTACATGTAAGGCTTTTTAGTGCCCTTGCACCGCTTCTCCCATATTCCACATTGGCATGAAAATACCAAGTGCGAGTAGTAAAACCATGCCAGCCATCACTGCGAGCATGATTGGTTCAATCGCTTCTGAGAGTCCGTCTATGATGGCGTCAAAGCGCATTTTGTAATACTCTGCAACTTTACGCATCATATTGTCTAGCTGTCCGCTCGATTCTCCAGCGGAAACCATTTGGATAATCATATTTTCAAAAAGACCTGTTTCTTGAAGTCCAGTGTGAAGATTTCCCCCTTTTTCGACCGTTGATCGTACGGTTGAGAGTTTCTCTTTTAAAGGGAGATTGTCCACCATAGAGATGGCAGTTTCCAAGGCTTCAGCAAGTGGGATTCCCGCACGGACAAGCTCTGCAAAGACAAGAGTAAATCTGCTTAAAGTCGCAAACATAATGACATTCTTGATGAGATATACCTTGAGTAAAAACTTGTGAAAAGCATATTTGACATTGATATAGTTGTCAATCATAAATTTCATCACCATAAAAGAGATAAAAAGAATTGCTAATATATAAAGTCCAAAATTATTAAAAAGATACTCTAACTTTAATAAAATCAAAGTAGGCAGTGGCAATTCTGCATGGAGTTGCTCAAAAATAGACTTAAATTTTGGCACAACATACGAGATTAGCACGGTAAATGCAACACCCATGGCAATCATGACATTTCTTGGGTATGCCATCGCTTTTTTGAATTTAATGATATTGGCACGAATCTCTTCAAGCATATCCGAAAGAGAGTTGATTGCTTCGGCAAGATTTCCTGTTTTTTCTCCAAGTTCAATCATGGCAAGTGTTAAATTGCCAAGCTCAAAACGGTAGTTTCCAGCAGCATGCGATAAACTATGTCCTGCGTTGATATCATCTGCAAGCGAAAAAAATATCTCTTTTAAACTATTATCACTGCTTGCAACTGCAATCTCTTTAATAGAATCGTGAATAGGAATACCAGCATTTGTCATAACCGCAAGTTGTCTTGTTGATGCGATGAGTGCATCGGGGCGCACTTTTCTTTTTTTAAAGTTCTTTGTTAAAGTTGCTTTGAACTGTTTGAACTTCTCTTCAAAAGGAGGTTCTGATTCAAGAACTTTTATGATTATTCCTGAAAACTTTATTTTTGCTAGATAATGTGCCTCTTTTTTTGTTTCAGCATAAAATCCGTGTTCCTCTTTCTTCCCTTTGGAAAGAACTGTTGCAATAAAATATGTCATCCTTTTGCCACCCTTAATATCTCTTCGAATGTTGTGATGCCGTTAATGGCTTTTTGCATTCCATTTTCAAACATTCCTATAAAGCCCTCTGTCACTGCTTGCTTGTGGATATCCTCTTTTGAAGCACCTTTTGCAATCATACTTGAGAGTTTTTCTGTGATTGGAAGCACTTCACAAATCATTTCACGTCCCATGTAGCCTGTGCCATTACACTCACTGCATCCTTCACCTAGAAAAAACTGAGTCTCTTTGGGTATGAGATGTCTGTATGGTTCAAGTGATGATTCAGGAATGGAAGCTGGCGTTTTACAACTTGGACAAATTTTTCGCACGAGCCTTTGCGCTTGTACAGTGACAAGTGCACCGCTGATAAGATAGGGTTCAATTCCCATATCGATCATACGCGGAATAGCGCTGATTGAGTCATTTGTATGGAGTGTTGAGATGACTAAGTGACCCGTGAGTGCCGCTTTGATCGCAATCTCGAGTGTTTCTTGATCGCGAATCTCTCCAATCATAATCTTATCTGGATCTTGGCGGAGAATAGAACGCAGGGCTGCTGCAAAAGAGAGTCCAACGGGAGCATTGACTTGCACTTGTTGGATAAGATTCATTCTGTACTCAACAGGATCTTCTACAGTAATGACCTTGTCCTCAACATTTCGAAGTTCATTGAGTGCGCCATAGAGTGTTGTTGTTTTTCCAGAACCTGTAGGTCCTGTGACGAGAATAATACCAAAAGGAGAGGAGAGCCCTATTAAAAATTTATTGTAGCTTTCGCTATCCATTCCTGCATCTTCGAGTTTGACAAGCGCTTTTGTTTTGTCCAAAATACGCATAACAATCGATTCACCATAGAGAATCGGCAGTGTTGAGATACGAAAATCAAACTCTTTTGCGTTTAAAGTCGCTGAAAAACGGCCATCTTGGGGCTTTCTTTTTTCGGCTATATCAAGATTTGCGAGGAGTTTTAGTCTTGAAGCAAGAGGAGGGTAGATATCTTTGTCAAAAATAAATATCTCACTTAGTTTTCCATCGATACGGGTACGCACAACGCAATTTTTTTCTGTCGGTTCAACATGGATATCACTTGCTCTTGATTTGATACATGCGTTGAGAATAACATCGATGAGTTGCAAAATAGAAGAGGCCTCTTGCTGCTCCTCGATACTTCCAATAGTTCGAAGTTCTGTTCGGATATTGGTAACAAGCTCTTTGACGCTATCTTTGAGGGAAATTTTAAAAAGATACTCTTGAATCTGTCTTGATGTTGCAAGATGGATTTTAATTGGCTTTCTTGGAAAGATTCTTTGGATTGCTTCTTGTGCTTCTATGTTGAAAGGATCTTCAAAGGCAACGACCATCGTGAGATCATCTTGGGAGATAGGCAGGACATTATATTTTTTGAGTTGACCCAGAGGAACTTTTTCAGCGAGCTTATAATCCATATCGATGGAATCAAGGTCTAAAAACCCTACATGTAAGGCTTCTGCAAGCGCTTGAAGCACTTCAGCTTCTTTGATAAAAGTATAGTTTTTTAAGATACTTAAATCATATTTTCCTGTTCTAATTTGCTCGACAATAAATCTTTTAACAAAATTAATAGAAACCGCACCAACTTTAATAAGCGTAAATAAAACGGTATCTTCACTCACTCCACGGGTGAGAAGTCTATCTATTTGGCGTTGAGTAATATGGTTTTGAGTCAATAAATCCAAGGTTATTCTATCCATATTTTTCCTACCTTTCACAAGTGTTAATTATTTTATAAATTTTTGTATCAATACAACTGTGTTTACTCATCTGAAACGTCCAGATTCAATCTCGTCTAAGAGCGTAAGTGCTTGTTTTGAATGAGAATTTTTACTATAAGATTGAAGCGTAGTAATCGCTTTTTCTTTTTGTCCAAGCTTGACTAAAGATTTTGCAAATATGATCCAGCTCATATCTATTTTGCTGTCCAATTGGTTTGTCAAAAGTGCATAATTATAGGATAAATCATATTGCCCCATTTCATAATATTTTTTTGCAAGAAAAAGACCAAGTGTGGGATTATTCGTTTTTTTAAACCTTTGCGCAACATCTTGCAAATCATCATCCATAGTATGTGTTTGTATATTAATTTTTTTATTATTTGTTACTGTTTTTACTGTGTAAGTTGGCTTGAGCGCTGTTTTTGGTGGCTCAAAACTAGATTTTGTTGGCGAAACATGTTTTACTGCTGTTTCTTTGACCGTTTGTGCTGTAGGTGCTTGTATTGGCGGAGTATTGGAACTGGTATCCATCTTGTCCACAAAACTAAGAGATGGACGTAAAACCAATTTCTCAGCTGTTTGATTTGTCTCTGTGTGACTGAGTTCTACTCTTTTTACAGAGTGATTGCGATCACTTGTGATGCTCTTTTTGGGAATAAGAAATGTTGTGTTTTTATCGCTTACATGTAAGGTTTTTGGAAAGAAAAAAATCACCATTGGAACTAAAAGAGTTAAAATAACAATAATTGCAATATATAATGAGTATGATTTAATCTTATATTGAATCCATTTTCTTTCAAGTTCTTGAACATTATGCATCGATAAATCCTGTACTAATAGCTGCCATTTCAATAATTTTATTGGATACCATGACCCTGTTTAATTTATAGGGTTGATTCATCTCGTACCATTCATATATTTCAAACATTGCATACAAAAGTTTATTGGTATCTCGATAATTTCCCTTAGTTAATTGATGGATGAGATCTGATGACTTTTCACTAAACATATTGGCTATGTCAAAACAATTCTCTTTCATAAGTTTTTTTTGAATATATGTTTTAAGTTCAACACTCGAAGCATTATGTAGTTCAAAACTTTCCCATATTCTGGTTTGAAAATGCTCTTTTGCGATGAGGTCCTCTTTTTGAGTTTTATGTAAGACAATGACAAACTTGACAATTCTTGAATCGGCAAGCAAGCGGATCTTTTCCATAAGCTCAGGGGGATAGAGTTGCGCTTCATCAAGAAGGATAAGTGGTACATTTTGTGTTGGATGACTTTTTGCAATTTTCATAAATTGGGTGAAATTAAGGATGCCTTCATATTTTATTTCAAAAAGATCAGACGCAAGCGATTTAAAAAACTCACTTTCATCTATGAGAGGGGTGCTATAGAGATAGATTTGTTGTTTATTGCCCAGATCGTGATGCAGTTTAAAAAGTAACATACTCTTCCCTGTGCCGGGCTTTCCAAAAAGCAAAATCATTTTAAGGGGTTTTTGAACAGTTTCTTTGAGCGATTGAAAAAGTGCGGAACTGCGATCTATGTGTATATAATTTTTTACGTCCACAGTATCAAGAAAAGCCATTTTTGGCTTTTCATAAATACTCTCTCTCTTACTCATCATCCCCTGCTTTTTTGCTATCATTCCCTTTTTTCAATACTGTGTCAGTAATACTTTCATAGCCTAAATCTGAAAGGGAAGGTGCCCCTTTATCTTTTTTTATAATATGTGGTTCGATAATCATGACGAGTTCTTCTATTTGCTTGGAATCATCTTCTCTTCCAAAAAGATAGCTAAGACCTGGAATATCACCTAAGAGAGGGATTTTATTGCCACTTTTTGTATTGCTTGTATGGATAAGACCACCTAAAACAATTTTATTGCCATCTTTTACAGTGACTACTGATGATAGTTGTCTTCTGTTTAAATCAGGCGGAGTTGTTCGACCTGCTGAAGTTGTTGCTGACATATCTACCGTTGTTTCAGAGAGTGAAGGGTTTATTTTAAGTGTGATGGTGTCATTATCTGAAATTTCAGGAGTGATATCGAGTAAAACTCCAGCAAAAACAGAACTGACAACATCATTTTGCGTTGTTGTTGTTGATGTACCTGTTGTGTTGGTTGCTTGTTTGATTGTATAAAAATATTCTGTTCCAGCAGTAACAAGTGCGGGCTGGTTATTGAGTGTGAGCACTTTAGGATTTGAGATAGAGCTTACATCTCCTTGAGTTTTGAGAAATTTTATCACTTGATCAAGGTTAATACCCGCACCAGTAACTGTGAGTGCACCACTTCCTGTTTGAAGGTTGTTAGTTGTATAGTTGAGCCCAACATTTACATTTTGAAGTTTATAAAGTTGTGCCCAATCGATACCAGTCGTTTTAGATTTATTCATAGTCACTGTTAAAAGTTGTACATCTATAAGCACTTGTAGTTTTACTTTTTCTTGCAGTTTTGCAAGGTATTTATCAAGTCTCTCTATCTGAGTTTTTGTTGCAGTCACTGTGATGAGTCCAGCATTTTTGTTGATGATAGGCTCATTGGCAGTATATTTATCCTCTGGTCTATTTAAGATGTTGCCTAGCTCTTTATCGAGTTCTGACCAAAAAACAACTTCATCGCTTGAGTCTATTTTAATCCCAGAGTTTGCTGTTGAAGGGGATGCTCCAGATGTTCCTGAACTGCTGCTTGCTGTTCCTGAACTTGTTGAGCCCGTTGAGCTGCTTGACGCTGAAGAGAGTGTAACGTCGGTACTTCCAACACCTTTTCTCTGAGAAAGAATATAGTCAATATTGAATACTTTTGTCGTTAAATAGGATATTTTAAGGGTATTGTTTTCAAAGGTGTAATTGAGATTGTTATGGAGCAAAATAAGATCAAGCACTTCACCGAGTGTGAGATTTTTGATGTGTGTTTTGTTAAGTGAAGAGTTGAGAATCTTTTCTGCTTCAGAATCTGACACAACAACACTAAACTCACATTCATCACTGAGTTGATCTATAAAATCTGCAATCTTTGTTCCTTTTGCAGAGCCAATATTGAACAATTCATACGTACAATCCCCCCAAGCAGAAGTGGATAACAATAACGCAGCAACGGTACTTACTACTGAAGTTTTTAAAATATTTTGAGTGTGTGTTTTCATATTATTTTCCTACTTGGTATTTATTTTTATATAATTATCAGATTTGATTGATAATGTTTTTACACTCTTGCTGTTGGCAAGGGTCACAGAAGTTGTTCCGATTGATTTGACGCTGTAGCCATCAACGCTATCTCCAACCTTGCACCATTTCCCACTAATGAGTGCTTTAGAATTTATGATTAAACTCAGCACAAGAGGAGGTTTAGGGACAATTATTTTGACGACTGGTGGTGCTTTTTTGACAGAAAAATATTTTTCTAAATTCAGACTTGGTGTGCTGATACGAGCAACAGGTTCTGGTTTTGGATATTTAAATGGATCACGGAGTGAATCAATTACACGACCTTCAACTCCGACCCTCGCTGGGATAATTGCTCTAATTTGTTCATCTACCCATCCAAGTTCACCTGTATGGCTTTGGCCTAGATTTGGTTCTAAATCTGCAAAAGCAGTTGATGCAAGCAGTACAAAACTGAGCGTTGAGAGGAAATGTTTCATTTAATTAATCCCCCATACAGATATATTGAGATCTGTTGTAAGTTTTTTATCTGCGACAACTGAAAAGTTATGGAGATCCACAACTAAAAAGCTTTGTTCGATTGAGTTAATAAATTTGAGTGTATTTTTGTAGGGACCATTGACCTTTACATGGATGTCAAGTACATGTCCAAAACTTGCGTTGTTGTCAACGTAAACATTACTAAAATTAAGCACTTTGAGATGATTTCTTTTTGCACTTTGTGAAATAGAGTTGAGATATTGCCCCCAAGTTTTTTCATCATAAAACAAAGATGAAATTTTTTCTATTTGTTGTTTGATGTACTGGTTGTCATCTTTAAACATAAGGTACTGCTCTTGTGATAACTTTATCTGCTGATCTAATTGCGTAAGTCTTGACTCCGGATTCATAGCTAAATACTCTTTATCGATGTCAACTTTCGTTTGCATCTCCTCAGCTAAAACATGGTTTTCATCAAATGCCTTCTTTGAAGAATCAAAGAGTAGAGCATAAGACACGGCAAAAATAGAACAAAAAATCATTATGTAAAGAAGAGAGAGATCTTTTTTTGATTTTTGACCTAAAATATTATCCAATTTGTAAAGGTAGTTCTCGATATTTGCTTTCATAATAAATCTACCTTTAATTCACTGAGATAGCTTTTCTCTTTTTCATCAAAATCTATATGTTCAAGAGAAAATTTGTATTGATCCGTTTTTGTTTTTGTTAAGTACTCTAGTAGTTCTGTAATCTTTTTATCACTTGTTGAAGAGAGCGAAAATGTAAAAGTTTTAGTTGCATTTGTTTCGTTGGTTTCATTGCCCTCATTGTAATGAACACTTTTGAGCATGACAGCGTATCTGTTGAAATCTTTTGTTAAGTATGTTAAATGCTTCGCCTTCATAGGATAATCAACTTTAACTTCATGAATTTTTATAA
>JAVHOA010000051.1:0-14938 GCA_036169815.1 Sulfurimonadaceae bacterium | reverse complement strand
TTTCCTTCTGTGTATTCAATTTTATCAAATTGACACAGAATTATTTACAGTCCCAGCGTTTTTTGGCACTCCGCAAGCTCTATTTCAAAGATAAATTTACTTCCCACTCCAAGCGCGCTTTCTATCCAAATCTTACCATTCATAAGCTCCACCAACTGTTTGGATATGGTCAAACCAAGTCCTGTTCCACCATATAACCTTGTTGTGCTCTCATGCGCTTGCGTAAATGCTTGAAACAGTTTTGCTTGTTGCGCAGCGCTCAAACCGATGCCCGTATCAATAATCTCAAAGCATATCATTTTCTCTGCAGAACCTTTTTGAATACGTAAGGAGATAGTTCCCTCTGTGGTAAATTTCAAAGAGTTTGAAAGTAGATTGATCATAATCTGCGCGATTTTAAATCGATCTCCATAAAAGCACTTCTCTTTGAGAGATGCATACTCTAAAACAAGCAAAAGACCCTTTTCTTTAATCTTTATCTCCACCTGTTCTACCGCACTCTTTACAAGCTCTTCAATGCCAAACTCTATCTTTTCAAGCGCAACTTGCCCTGCTTCGATTTTAGAAAAATCCAAAATTGAGTTAATCAGTTTTAAAAGATGTTCTCCTGAACTGTTGATCTTTTCAATAAAGCCTCGTGTGCGTTCTGGAAGCTCTCCATTGACTTTTAAAATCTGTGAAAAACCTATGATTGCATTGAGCGGAGTGCGGAGTTCGTGGCTCATATTGGCTAAAAATTTAGATTTTGCTTTCTCTAACTCTTGCGCTTTTTGACGTGATTTTTCTATCTCGGTAATATCTTGCAAAATACCCATAAACTCTAGGAGTTTGCCAGCCTTGTCCATCAAAGGAAAAAAAACGGCGTTCACATAGTAGAGCTCACCATTTTTATCAAGGTTTGTCATTTGAGCCTGATAAATCTCTCCTTGTAAAAGTTGTTTTTGCAGTGCCTGCATGAGACTTTCTCGCTCTTGCAAAGGGTTTAAAAAAGTCACCTGCTTGCCAAGAAGCTCCTCTTGGAGGTAGCCACTTCTTTGACAAAGATTTTCGTTGACAAAAGTAATTTCTGCATTTTTATCAAATTTATAGATTAAAAGAGCGGCATCCATTGCTTGTTTATACTGCTTTAGCGTCGTTTCTATCTCTTTATTTTCTTCTATTCTATTGGCTAAAAGATGGGATCTTTCATCAAGCAGTTTACTGAGATTTTTATTTTTTTGCTCAATAAGTCGATGGGCTTCGTTGAGCTCTTTTGAGTTAAGATCCACGGTATTTTCCATAAATCTTCTCTCTTTATCATACTCTTCATATGTATCAGAAATATTGAGAAGCAGTTGCCCCAAACCCGCGTCAAGTTTTTCAAATGCAAACTCTTTTCCAAAATGGCGTTTGAGCTGTCTGGCTAATAATCTGTGCATCTATTTTTCGTACACCACTGTCAGTGTCATAGTTTGATTATGCAGTTCACAATTTTTGAGGTCATTTTCAAAAGGTGCAATCTCGCCATAAGAGTAAAATCCGCTCAGTTGTACATTTTCTCCCAGTTCCTCAGCCACTGCTTCAAGCTCCTCATCCACAAGTTGGCTCATCACAATCTTTCTTCCCACGCAACTCACAACAAGCCCAAAAGCACTTTTTTCATTATTCATTTTTGCAATCTCTGCGGCGTGGCCTGCCCCTTCAATAAGTAGATCAATATCTGGCTTCATTAAACGCGCCGTATATCCTTGTGGAAGATCTCCTGCGAATATAATAGATTTATCTTCCTCATTGATTCCAAGTAGCGTTCGAATCACTTCTGGAGAATTTTCATCTTTTCTTACACTCAAAGGAAATCGCAAACCGCTGTTTGGAAGATCACTTGCATACTCACCAAGATACTCTTTATAAAGATCAAGCGCTGGCCTGCCATCTAGCTCATACAAGACATTTGCAGTAGATTTTGTGATTTCTTTGAAGGTGCCAAACTCACTCCAGCCTCCATAACATCCCTCACCTATCAGCAAAGAATCGCCATAAAATGCAAGTGCGGCAATCATTTTTTGCTCTGCATAGCCATCGGCAATTACCCAAGTTTGTTCAAACCTTGCGCCATCTCCAGCTAATCCGCCCGTTATTGGCACATCCATAACCGCATTAAACCCTTTCACCAACTCAGAGCCATTGAGGTTCAGCCCATCAGCAAGTAAAAAAATGTGTTTCAAGCCCTCTTTATCAATAGTAGCAGCAAGATTTTTTGAAACCGTTTGAATATCATCGCCAATCTCAAATCGAGCACTGTACAAGACAACTTTCGCGCTCTCAAAACTTACCGCCATTGCAACCAGATTTTCTTCACTAATCTGCGCACCTAAAATATTTCCAGAAGAGGAACAGCCTATAATATGCGCATTTGGATAGCGGGCATGGAGATAATCATAATGTTCTTTTTTAACAAACTCCTCGGTTTCACCAAAAATAGTGACCAAATCTACCGAGTTTTTATCTGTAATAATGTCATTTATTTTTCCATTGCCATTGCTGTACGTTAAAGTTTCTGTTTGCATTTTTACCCTTTATATTCAAAAATATATCTACGATGGAAGGTATATTGTAAAGATTCTTGTGTTAAAAAGCTCTTAATGAGGGTTTGTAGAAGTGCTTACATGTAAGGGTTTAAGGCTTACATGTAAGGAAGTTATAAAAAGAAATGCTATTAAATAGCGTCGATAATTGCGTTGAGTGTCGCACTTGGACGCATTGCAGCATTTGCTTTTGCAAGATCTGGATGGTAATATCCACCGATGTCTTGCGCTTTGCACTCACCACTGAGCAACTCTTCTATGATTTTTGCTTCGTTTTCTTTGAGTGCTGCCGCAACTGGCGCAAATTTTGCAGCGATTTGTGCATCTTTTGTTTGGTTTGCTAGCGCATCTGCCCAGTATTGTGCAACAAAGAAGTGACTTGCTTTATTGTCTGGCTCGCCAGCTTTTCTAGAAGGCGATTTGTCATTATCCAAATACGCAGCATTTGCAATATCAAGCGCCTCTGTGACAGCTTCAAGAGCAACAGAATTATGTTTTTTCGCAATAAATCTCAGTGATTCTGCAAGTGCTAAAAACTCACCCAATGAGTCCCAACGAAGGTGACCCTCTGCTAAAAACTGATCCACATGTTTAGGAGCCGATCCGCCAGCACCTGTTTCAAACAAACCTCCACCTGCTAAAAGTGGAACGATTGAAAGCATTTTTGCAGATGTTCCAAGCTCTAAGATTGGGAACAGGTCAGTGAGGTAGTCACGGATAACATTTCCTGTGGCAGAGATAGTATTGAGTCCTGCACGTACACGTTTGAGCGAAAATACCATCGCTTTTTCAGGAGCCATAAAATCATACTCGATCCCAGTTTTATCAAGTTCAAGAAGGGTTGCTTTTACTTTTTCAATGATTTTTGCATCATGCGCACGATTTTCATCGAGCCAGAAAATAACTGGCACTTTTTCAATCTCAGCACGTTCAACCGCAAGACGAATCCAATCTTGAATTGGGAAATCTTTTGCACGAGACATTCTCCAAATATCACCTTTTTCTACATCAAAACGCATCAATTCGCCACTTGCATCTGTGACTGTAACAACGCCATCTTCTTGGATTTCAAATGTCGTTGGATGTGAACCATACTCTTCAGCTTGTTGCGCCATTAAACCAACATTGGATACAGAACCCATGGTTGTCACATCAAACTGACCGTTCACTTTACAATCTTCAACAACTTCAGCGTACATCGTTGCATAACAACGATCTGGAATAGTGATGATACATTGCTCAACTTTTCCCTCTGGATTCCACATCTTCCCACCATCGCGTATAACAACTGGAAGTGAAGCATCGATAATGATGTCATTTGATGCATGTAAGTTTGTGATTCCTTTGTCTGAATCAACCATCGCCATAGAAGGTTGTGCCACGTACACGCCAGCAATTGCTTCGTTGATCGCTGCTTGCTTCTCAAGCGGAAGTTTTGCGATTTTTTTATAAAGATCACCAAGACCCAAGTTAGGATTGACACCAATTGCTTTAAAATCATCTGCAAATTTTTCAAAAACATCTTTAAAAAATACACTCACAGCATGTCCAAACATAACAGGATCAGAGACTTTCATCATCGTTGCTTTTAAGTGAATAGACCACAAAATATCTCTATTTTTTGCCTCAGCGATAGACTCGGCCAAGAAAGAACGGAGTGCTTTTGCACTCATAAATGTTCCATCAAGCACCTCTTTATCAAGCGCGTTAATCTCTTTGAGGACTTTGCCATTGAATGCAATCGTCACTTTACCGTCGCCATTTTTTACAATAGCTTTTTCATTGCCATAAAAATCGCCCTCGCTCATAGTCATGACAGAAGTTTTTGAACCCTCATCCCATGCACGTAATTTATGTGGGTTTTTCTTAGCAAAGTTTTTAACAGCAGCTGCCGCACGTCTGTCAGAGTTTCCTTCACGAAGCACTGGATTTGCAGCAGAACCTAAACAAGCAGCAAATCTCTCTTTAAGCGCTTTTTCTGCATCAGTTTGCGGATCTTCAGGATAGTTAGGAATAGCATAACCTTGCGATTGCAACTCAGCAATAGCCTCTTTTAACTGAGGAATTGAAGCAGAAATATTTGGCAGTTTAATGATATTTGCTTCTGGATTTTTGACCGCTTCACCTAAATATGCAAGATTATCTTCCATTTTTTGTTCATCAGTCAAATTATCAGGAAAGTTAGCGATAATTCTTGCTGCAAGAGAGATATCTCTTGGCTCAACCTCTACACCAGCAGCTTTTACAAAAGCTTTCACGATTGGTAATAATGAATAAGTAGCTAAAGCCGGAGCTTCATCTATTACAGACCAGATTATAGTTGGGTGGGATTGTGCCATGCAATGACTCCTCAATCAGATTTTAAAATTCGAGTATCTTAGCATAGTTTTATTTGACAACTAAAAAATAGATTTCAATATCTGTATAATTGAGAGTTTATGTGTATATTAGTAACAAATACTCTTTTTTATATGTTACAAATATGCACACTTTAGGTTTAAAAATGGCTTACATGTAAGCAAAAAGAAGAAACATTCCTCCAGCGATTACTCCTGAAATAAGCGCATAGGGCAATTGTGTTTGCACATGTTCAGCGACATCACATTTACTTGCCATCGCGGAGATAATAGTAGTATCTGAAATAGGCGAGCAGTGATCTCCAAATACGCCTCCAGAGATTACAGCTCCCATAACGAGGGGAATATCCGCTCCCATGGCAGCAGCCATAGGCAAGGCAATAGGCGTCATAATGCTAAAAGTACCCCAAGAAGTTCCCGTGGAAAAGGAGATGATAGCCGCTAAAATAAAAATAATAAATGGAAGCAAATCCCCCGATAAAATATGCGATGAAAAAGATGCCAAAAAGACTCCCGTTTGGAGTTTATTGGTCACCTCACCTATTGCAAACGCTAAAAATAAAATTATTGCAATCGGTATCAACTTTTTTATTCCCACATAAGAGAGCCTCAGACCTTTTTTAAACCCCATAACTCCATCGAGCTTATAGTAAAGAAGTGTCACAAACAGCGTCGAGAGCATTGTGTAAAATATGGAGCTTGAGCCACTTCCCTTTAAAATATCTCCATCGCCTGTTAGAGCCAGAAAAACAAACACAAAAACAATCATGGCAACAATGGGATAAAACATATGCCCTATTTTTCCAACTTTTGCAGAGGTAAACTGCTCTTTTACAACCACAGCATTTTTCATAGGACCAATCTCGATGTTAAACCAAATCATCAAAAATGTTACAATAAGTGCCACCATTGCATAAAAATTATATGCCACAGAGGAGATTAAAATGGCGACACCATCGCCAACAATCACGCCAGCGGTAATCTGCGCAGAGATGAGTCCAAGGAGTAAAGCGCCCCAGCCATTGATAACAATCAAAGAACACACAGGTGCAGAAGTGGCATCACAAACAAAAGCCAGCTTCGCACGAGCGACCCCAAAACGGTCAGTAAGCGGACGACTCACCGTCCCCGCAATGAGCGAAGTAATGGAAGATTCGACAAATATGACGATGCCAAGAGCATAGGCAAGCAGCAAAGAAGCACGAGCAGATTGAACAAATGAGTGTTTTTTTTGCACAAAATGGATAAACCCACTAATCCCTCCAGAATTTTCTATGAGCATAATAATAGAGCCGACCAAAAGTGCAAAACCCAAAGTTTTTAAGATCCAAGCTTGCGATAAAAGAGTTTGAAGAAGGGAAAAAATAGCACCAAAAGTGCCAAAAATAGAAAAATCATTTAAAATAAACAAGCCAAGCACAATTCCCCCTAAAAGGGATATAAATACATTTCTCGTATAAAGTGCTAAAAATATGGCCACTAAAGGTGGGACTACACTGAAAAAATCTATTTGAAATCCTTAAAGATGGAACTCTAAAAGCACTATGCCGTTGCGACCAAAATTCTCTTTAAAAACTTCACATCGTTTTTCATCAATCACTTTAAATCCCAATTTTTTATACATAAGCAAACTGTCCATAGAACCTATCTCCACCATTGTATGCACAATACGGTAGCCTTTTAAACTTGCAGTAAGCAAGCTTTTTTTCAACAATTCTCTTACAACAGGCAAATCATTGTAGCCATCTTTTTCTACTAGAAAATCAAGCATCCAAGTTCGCTTATCTGTTTCAAAGGTACAAAGCGAAACCAAAGAGGCGTAGGTTTCATACTTTTGGCTCGCTCCAAATGGCTCAAGTGCCTTGCTAAGCATCTGCGGTGTTGCTATTCTTGGCTCATAATTGCACAAGGTTCCAACACTCTCCTTGTTTATATCTGCAATCAAAAAGTTCGAATAATGACAATACGTCTTTATTTCAGAAGTCGTCAGTTTTTCAAGCATATCCAGCAACTGCGCATCATCATTTGGCTCAAAAATGAGATCAAATATCCCTACACTTTTTCCAGCTCTCGAACTTTTCAACATACATGAAGCTAAAAATTTCGAATCAACAGGAGTGGCTTTTCTCACGTCAATTTTTTTCATTTGTCACACTTTATGGTATTTAAATCTTACTAATAGTATCATATTTTATGATAAAAGTTTTCTTAATCCTCTTGGCGATGCATACGAGTTTTCTCTACGCAAACCAGATCGTATTAGTCCTCAGTGATGATTTCAATGCCACAAAAGCAAAATTGTTTGCTTTTGAAAATGGGCGCATACTGTTTGCAAATATTGCTGTCAATCTTGGAAGAAATGGCTTAGCATGGGATAAAGAGGATAAAATCTTCTTACATGTAGGCGACCAGCCCTACAAACAAGAAGGTGATGGCAAATCCCCTGCTGGCGTTTTTTCTCTTGTTTCAAGTTTTGGATATGAGCATCAGCAATTTTCTCTTCCCTACGCAGTGAGTACAGCACAAGATATTTGTGTCGATGATAGCAACACTTCACTCTATAACAGTATTGTAAAGATGCCGCAAAAGCAGCCCAAAAGTTTTGAATATATGCGTCGCCATGATGAGCAATACCGCTTAGGCATCGTTGTTGATTATAATCCATTAAAAATAGGGCAAAGAGGCTCTTGTATCTTCTTGCATGTAGAAAAAGAACCCGACCATCCCACAGCAGGTTGCACGTCTATGCGTTATGAAGATTTAGAAAAACTGCTCCATTGGCTTGATATGCGTAAAGAACCTTTATTGATTCAAATTACAAAAGAACATCTCAAAGAGGCGCAAAAACGGTTTCAAGAGATTCCAGAGGGTATCCAGAGTAATCTCTTGCAATAAAGATTCTTTTAGGATTATGGCGTTATCATAGCTTAAACAAAGGAGCTTTACATGCAAGTCAATAGTTCTCACGCACCTCTTTACATAAATGACCATAAAAAAAGTATGGAAACATCACTAAGCAAAGTAGCGACAGGTAAAAATGAACAGCTTGATGATGCAACTTTAGCGCTTATTACAAATGCACTTGGCAATGATATTGGAACCCTCTCTCAAGGTTTACAAAATGCAACCGATGCCGTGTCGATGATGCAGATTGCAGATGGTGTGACACAGTCACTCTCAAGTAGTGCAAACGATTTAAACACACTCGCCGTTGCATCAAACAATGCAGCCCTCTCATCAAGCGATAAAGCAACACTTACATCCCAAGCAGATGCGATCAAGTCAAGCATGCAAAATAGCATCGATAATGCACAATTTAATGGACAAAATATTTTTGGAAACACTATGGAGTTTTCTTTAGGAAAGAGCACGATTACAGCGGATATAGGTAAACTGGATATAAATACTATCGATTCCTCTTCGCAAAAATCGATTCGTGATTTTATGAAATCACTCCAAGATGTTCAAAGCACAATCGCTTCTACAACAAACTCACTAGGGAGCGCAACCAACTCAATTCTCTCGCAAATAGGCTCGCTCACTAGCGCAAAATCTCAGATGAGCGATAGTGATATCGCAAACGAGATAAACAACTTTTCTCAGCAAAATATTTTACTTAATGCCTCGTTACTCTCGCAAGCACATTTGCAAACTATCAATGCCTCAAGAGTTTCTCAACTCTTGGGATAGGCTTTTTTAAGCCTCTTCACGAACCATATGATTTTTTGCTTCGATTCCAAGAAGGTTCATACCAGTTTTAAGCGAAAGAGCAACCACTTCTAAAATTTTTAGTAATTTCGCTTCTTCATCGCTTCCGATAATTCTGCAATCATAATAAAACTTATGCAGTTTAGCAGCAAGAGATTTCAAATAATCTGTCAATTTTTGCACTTGTCTTGAATGGAAGGCATCCTCAATAATCTCAGGCAATAAAAGCGCTTCAAAAAGAAGCCCATCAGCATCTGCACTCAAATCTTTTAATGGGGCATTTTGTATCTCTTGAGCCAAGAGCTCACTTTTGGCAACTAAAGTTCTTATGCGAGCATGTGCATATTGGATGTAATAGATAGGATTTGAACTGTCCTGTTTTTTAAACTCTTCCACATCAAATTCCAGTGCCGTATCGCTCTTTTTGGAAGCAAAAATAAAGCGGAGTGCATCAGAACCAATCTCTTCAACAATATCACTCATAAGGATTACATTTCCAGCACGCTTACTCATCTTATAAGGTTCGCCATCTTTTAAAAGACTGACCATCTGCGATAAGAGCACTTCAAGTTTGCAACTCTCGTATCCAAGAAACTCAACAGCAGCTTTTACACGAGGAATGTAGCCATGATGATCAGCACCCCAAATATTGATATAGTGATCATACCCTCTTTCAAACTTTTGATTATGGTAGATAATATCTCCAGCCAAATAGGTTGGACGGCCATCTTCACGGACAACAACTCTATCAGCGTCATCCCCTTTTTGTGCGGATGCTATAAAGAGTTTTTCATCTTTTTTATAAACACTCTCACCCATTTTAGCCATCACTCTATCCCACTCACCGTAAAGTGAAGACTCGTTGACAAAGGTATCAAAATGAATATTTGTAGCGCCAAGAGTAGCTACGATAAGCTCCATAACACTCTCTTTGGCCCACAAGGCAAGTTCTCTTTGACGCGCTACATCAGTGAGAATCTCTACACCAAAATGTGCGACAGCTTGCGCTGTTAAATCGCTCATATACTCACCGCGATAAAAACTCTCAGGCCACTCGACTTCTTTGTTGAGGATTGCTGCTTGTCCCTCTAGCTGGATAGAAAGCCCAAGTAAATCGATTTGATTTCCTGCATCATTTACATAATATTCAGCGGTCATGTCATAGCCCAAATGGCGACCAAGACGCAAAAGAGTATCTCCATAGACGGCACCTCTTGCATGGCCAATATGCAGTGGTCCTGTAGGATTTGCGCTCACAAACTCTAAAAGTATTTTTTCGTTTTTTTCATCTTTTCCAAATTGATCGGGATTTGCAAGAATCCAAGAAGCATATTCGTCTAAGAAACTCTCACTCAAACGAAAATTGATATACCCCTGTACAGATTCTACTGCACTAAATATATCTGCCTCGCCAAATGACGCACTGAGTTCTTGGGCAATAATCATCGGAGATTTACGGAGTTCTTTTGCTAGAGAAAATGCAATGGGAGTAGAAAAATGCCCAAAACTTCTGTCTTTGGGCTTTTCTAAAACAACGTCTTGATCAAATACGGCGCGTAAAAGCGATCCTACACGTTGCTTCAAGGCTTACGCTTGTTTTGTTTGTGATGCTGAAGTTTGTTCTTCTGCATTTGAAGATTTTGTATCTATTTCAGCATGTTTAGGCTGCTCTGCAGATGCAGTTTCGCTAGATGAACCATCTTTCATCTCATCTTTAAAGTTTCTAATCCCTTTACCGAGACCTTTAGCTAATTCAGGAATTTTTTTACCACCAAATAAAATTACAACTACAAGAAGGATTACTAACCATTCTGATCCACTAGGTATTCCCATGAATTTCCTTTTAATAAATAGCATGAATGCCATAAAAATTTACAAAAGTATATCTACGATTTGCTGTAGATGCCCTTAGTTTTCCCAATCAATAATAAACTTGTTAATCTCTGAAGTTGGGATTTTCAATCTCGCCGCTTTTGCTATGGTAATGAGATGCTTTGCGGCTTTCTCTAAATCATCATTGAGTATAAAAAACTCATATTCAGAGATACGTTGCACCTCTCTTTTTGCCATTTGTATGCGATTTTGAATAATCTCTTCACTATCTGTGCCACGAAATCGAAGTCTTCTCTCTAACTCTTGTAAAGTCGGAGTAGTAATAAATACTGAAGTGGTAATATCTCCAAACCTATTTTTCACAGACATATTTCCTTGAACATCAATATCAAAGATAACAAGTTTACCCTCTTTTAATGCCTCTTTTACAGGTTTTACTGAGGTTCCATAGTAGTTTCCATGCACCAGCGCATGCTCTAAAAACTGTTCATTCTCTATATCTTCTTTGAACTCTTCCATGCTAACAAAATGGTAATCAACTCCATCCATCTCGCCTTCTCGCATCGCTCTTGTCGTCGTTGAAATGGAAAAATAGTGCGCGCCTATGGCTTGTGAAACCTGTTTAATCAAAGAACTCTTTCCAGCTCCACTTGGGCCAGAAAGCACTAAAATTGCACCGCTACTTGTCACTACTGTTTCCAAAAGAGATATTAATACTGACATTCATACCTTTGAGCGATGCTATAACATCTTCGTTATTGAGTGCTTTTAAGAGAGTTTTGAGCGCTTCAATGCCATCAGTTTTGTCATCTTTGCCTTCGATACTTAATGCATCGCTTTGCACTTGTGCAACATCTTCAAGTGCATCGCTCTTATCTTCTTGGAGCGCAACATCTTCAAATTCCATCGCATCCAACTCTTCTTCTAGCTCTTCTACCTCTTCACCTAGAGCTATTTTTAAAGATTTTTCATCTAAAGTGGAGAGTTCGCCCAAGTCGTCCAATGCTACATCAATCTCTTGTTCTAAATCCTCATCACTGAGTGTTGAAACAGCCGTTTCAATCTTGTCTTCAAGCTCATCAAGAGAAAAATCCTCTTGCATGAGTTCATCCAAAAGCATATCCTCTTGCAACCCAGCAAGTGCATCGCTCTCTTCTAAAGCCAAATCTTCTTGGAGTGCTTCCTCTTCTAAGGTTAAATCATCTTGAACTTTCTCTTTATCTTTGCCGATTTCCTCATCGAGTTCAAAATCATCGAAACTAAAGTCATCTTCATCTGTTTCATCTAAAAGATTTTTAACTTCATTCACATCATCTTGATCTAAGATAGAATTTGTTTCATCACTCTCATGCAGCTCTTCATCAAGATCGATTGTGCCAAGGTCGAAATCATCAAGATCAAAATCTAAATCCTCTAACCCATCGACATCATCGGCTTGTGCTCGAGTACTCAGCGTTGTATTGAGATCCAAGTCATCCTCAATATCGAGATTGTCTAAATCAATTTCTAACTCTTTTGGCTTTTCTTGAACCTTTACAACATGAAGTGCAATCTTGCTTAAAAGCTCTACCAAATCTGTCGGTAAAAAAGGTTTTTTTACTTCATAATCAAATCCATCAGCACTTGCAACACCACGAGAAAGCATATACAAAGAGCTTTTATATGCTATTTTTGATTCTAATTCATCAAATAAGGCTGGCGTATAAAGTGCTTCATCAACAATCAGCAAATCATAAGAACCCTCAGTAATCTCGTCTAGATTACTTGCGATTAAAATCTCATTGCCAGTTTTTTGCGCGCTTAGGGTAACAAGTTTTGTGACGACTGGATTATCATTTAGGAGTAGAATATTCATAGTTGCAGTGTCCTTGAATGGTTGAATAGAATTTGACTTATTGTATCAGAAAAAAGTTAAAAAAGCTTTTCGAGCCAGTTAAATGCATCTTGCATCTGCTCTTGTAAAATCAACATGGAAGAGCCCAAAATTGCTATTAAAACGGCAAAAGAAATCATAATTTTTATTGGAAATCCGATAACAAGAAGGTTAAATTGGGGCATTGTTTTCATAAGCATACCAAATATAATATCTGCCATCCATGAAAGTGCAATAATGGGAAAAGCAATGGTAAATCCAATCACAAAAAGATTTGCCGCAGCATGAATGATATAGGTCATAAGCGACTGCGTCATCACAAAACCGCCTAGAGGAATATGACTGAGTGAGCTGTCAATAAAAAGAAGCATCCAATGGTGAAGATTTAAGGAAAAAAGCACCATCAGTGCCATAAGTGATAAAAACTGCTCAATAATAGGCATAGAAACCCCAGATTGTGGGTCGATTGCGCTTGCCATCGAAAATCCCATCGCAAATGTAATCATACTTGCACCAAAGGTAATCACATGAAATGCGAGCTGTAAAATGACACCAATGACAAGTCCAAACAAGATCTCGCTGAGTATTGCAATCAAGACATTGATAAGGTTGATCTCAAAAACGAGCGGTGGCATGGAAGAGTAAAAAATGATAGTGAGCAAAAAAGCCAAAGCGGCTTTCATAACCATCGGAATACTTTGATGAGAAAAGATAGGAACCGCTATAAAAAGTGCACCGAAGCGAAAAAATAGGAGTAAAAAACCAACAACATTTGTATCGGTAAATATTGTGGCATAGTTCATTACTGCACCTGCAGGAGCGCTTTGTTCTCTAAGTGGTATATCTTGTTGCATCTGTGTGCAAGGGCTTCATCGTGGGTGACAAGAACAAGCGCAGCTTTGTTTTGTGCAATATACTCATCAAAAATATTCATCACTTCAGCCGCTGTTTTATTGTCAAGATTTCCAGTTGGCTCATCTGCAAAAATAATGCGTGGCTTCTTAGTTAAAACTCTTGCGATAGAAACTCTTTGCTGCTGTCCACCTGAGAGTTCACTCACCTTTTGGTGCATCACTTGTGCAATGCCAAGTCTGTGTAAAAGCGCTTCATCTATCTTTTCATGGCTGAGCATGGAAGCAACTTCTAGATTTTCCATAGCACTAAAGCCCCGAAAAAGGTAGTGTGATTGAAAAATAATTCCAAGATCATGACTTCTTACACGTACCAGCTCTTTGTCACTCAAGGTGCTTAAATCTTTGCCAAGAATGCTCACGCTTCCAGATTTTGGTTGCAGCAGTGTTGAAAGGATATGTAAAAAAGTGGATTTTCCACTGCCACTCACGCCAGTAATTGCGATGGTTTCGCCTTGGCTTACATGTAAGGATATATTGGAAAAAAGTTCGTAGTCAAAAGCGTGCGATATGGAGTTTGCGTTAAGTAAATTCATAAGCGAGATTATAGCAAAGGGAAGTTAAAAGAGAGAGGTAAAAGATTTAAAAAATGGATAAGGGAAAACCCTTATGCCATTTGTGCTGCGACTTCGGCTGCGAAATCGTCAACTTTTTTCTCTAAACCTTCACCTACTTCTAGGCGGAAAAATGCAGAGATTTTTGCGCTACCACCAGCCGCTTTTGCAGCCTCTTCAACCGCTTGCGCTACTGTTAGTTTGTCGTTCATAACATAGTTTTGATCAACAAGTGCTTGCTCTTTATCTAAAGTAGAATTATCGCTAATAAAACGAGCTACTTGTCCTGGAATGATTTTATCCCAGATTTGCTCAGGTTTATTTTGTGCTTTCAATTCAGCTTTGATATTTGCTTCAGCTTCAGCTAACACTTCTGGAGTCAATTGCGCCATAGAGATAAATTGAGGAACGTTTTTCAAAGGTTTTTTCAAACGTGCTAACTCTTCATTCTCATTTTTGATTGCTTCGATACGTCCGATTGTTTCACTTTCGATATATGCAGGATCAAAATCTGTATAGCTTAACGTTGTAGGTTTCATCGCAGATGCGTGCATCGCAACATTTTTTGCCATATCACTCATCGCTTTTGCAGTTTTTTCACTGTCACACTCAATTGCAACGATAACACCAATACGAGTATTTGAATGCACATAACCGTTTACAACTGTATTTGCGTCTGCACTTAAAGTTGCCATACGGCGTACTTCGATTTTTTCACCGATTTTTGCAACCGCTTCATCAAATACAAGTGCAAATGATTTGCCATCAAGTTCAGTTTCACGAAGCGCTTCCACTGAATCACAATTTTGCGTGTAAGCTTGTGTGACAGATTTTGCAACAAGATCTTTGAAACCATCATTTTTAGCAACAAAATCTGTTTCAGAGTTTACTTCAACAAGCGTTGCTTTAGAAAAATCTTCAGCTATTTTCAAACCGATAGAACCCTCAGCAGCAACGCGATCAGCTTTTTTAGCTGATTTTGCAATACCACGGTCGCGAAGATTTTCTACCGCTTTTTCCATATCGCCATCTGTTTCCATTAGCGCTTTTTTACAATCCATCATTGGTGCATCAGTTGCTGCGCGCAACTCTTTTACCATTGCTGCTGTGATTTCTGCCATGATTACGCTTCCTCTGT